>JACCRL010000212.1 GCA_013813605.1 Gemmatimonadaceae bacterium | reverse complement strand
GCTCTCCACGCTCAGGACGATACCGGCGTCTCAGGTTGCGAGCATCCGGCTTTATCGCTCCTGGGAAGCGACCACCAAGTTCGGGACCGGAAACATGAGCGGCGTTATTGCCGTCACTACCCGTCACTAGCGCTCGACGGCCCCGGATCCTGCTTCGGAAATAGCGAGGCGCCCTTGCGCACTTTCCAGCCCGTCACTTCGAGCGAAGCGAGCCGGGCGAAGCGCTGATCGGCAACTTTTCCGGGCGCGCCGAGCGACGCCCATAGCTCTTCCGCTTTCCCGGGAGCGAAGGGAAAGAGATGTACCGCCTGCCGGGCGAGTTGACGCACGAGTGAAGCGAGGGCCGCCTCCAGCTGCGCCCTGTCGGCTGGATTCTTTGCCAGCTTCCACGGCGCCTGGCGATCCACGAACTCGTTGGCGCGCGCAACCGTCTGCCAAACGGACTTCAGCGCCTCGTGCAGCAGAAAGCCCTTTTCTCCCATCGATGCATGGTAGGACGAATAATCTTCCGCATCGGCGGCGTCGATCTCATTGGGCCGAGCGGCGGGGACGATCCCGCCACAGTAACGCTCCACCATCGATATCGAGCGGCTGGCGAGATTGCCCAGCCCGTTGGCGAGGTCCGAGTTGTAGCGCTCCTCGAACCGCTCCCAGGAAAAGTTTCCGTCGCCGTCGAAAGGCACTTCACGCAGCAGGAAATACCTGAACGCATCGGCGCCGAACTTCGCGATCGCTTCCGCGATCTCGACATTGCCGCCAGCCGACTTGCTCACTCGCGCGCCCGCGACCAGCACGAATCCGTGAACCCACAGCCGCCGCGGCGGCTCGAGCCCGGCGGCGAGCAGAATCGCTGGCCAGATCAGCGCGTGAAACCTCGTGATGTCCTTTCCGACGAGATGCAGATCGGCGGGCCAGCGCTCTTCGAAGCCCTTCTCCGGGAACCCTGTCGCCGTCAGATAGTTGGGCAACGCGTCGAACCACACGTACGTAGTCTGTGGCTCGCCCGACGTCCCGACCCGAGGGAAGGGAACGCCCCACGAGAAGCGCGCGCGGCTGGCTGAGACGTCCTCGAGCCCCGAGGCGAGCAGGCCCAGCATCTCGTTCCGGCGAGACCGGGGCTGCAGAAAGCGGTCGTCGGAGAGAAGCTCTTTGAGCCTGTCGGCGTAGGCGCTGAGGCGGAAGAACCAGTTCTTTTCCTCGACCCACTGCATCTCCCTCGTGGGATGCAGCACGCACTTTCCATCCGCGATCTCGCTCTCCTGCTTGAACGCTTCGCAGCCGACGCAGTACCAGCCCGCATACGCTCTCTCGTAAAAATCGTTCGGCGAGCGCTCGAAGATGCGCTCGATGAGATGCTGCACCCCGTCCTTGTGCGCCGCGCTCGTGGTGCGGATGAACTGGTCGTAGGAGATCCCGAGGCTCTTCCAGATCTCCTCGGACGCGACGGAGACTTCGTCCACGAGCTGCTGCGGCGTGAGTGATCGCTCCTCCGCCGTCTGTGCCACCTTCTGGCCGTGCTCGTCCATTCCGATCAGAAAATGGACGTCATCCCCAAGCAGGCGGTGATAGCGGGCGATTGCATCCGCGCCGATCTTCTCGAAGGCGTGGCCATGGTGCGGCCGCGCGGTCGCATAATCGATGGCGCATGTGAGATAGTAACGAGCCAACTACTGCGGTCCGGTTGCGCCTGAATCGTCGGTACCGCTCCTGCCGCGGCGACCCCCCCGCCGCCCGCGGCGGCGCCGGCTCGCGGCGTCCGCGGCACTCGCATCGGACGGCGCCGGGTTCTCGGGAATCAACTCGGCTGAACGTGACGAAAAGATCGGATGCTCGGCCGTGTAGAGCAGCTCAGGCGAAATCTCGTCGGATGCGATGGCCTCGGCCGGGTGCTCTTCCTCTGCATGTACGGCAACCTCCTCGGGTCCCGGGCCGCTACCCACTTCGGAAGTGAACTCAGCAAGTGTCAGCGTGCGCGCCTCGCCCTCTACCGTCCGCAGCGTCACGCGCTCGTGAAAGATGTCGATGGCAACGACCTTCTCCTCACCGAGCGACGTAGCGACCACTCTTCCTTCCTTGGGGAAGCGCCTCCGGCTCTGCACGTAGAACTCATGCTCGTACCGCAGGCAGCACATCAGCCTCCCGCACGCGCCGGATATCTGCGACGGATTGAGTGACAGTCGTTGATCCTTTGCAACGCCGAGGTTGACCGGCCGGAGTTCGGGGAGCCACGATGCGGAGCAGTAGCGCCGGCCACAGCGGCCCACGCCGTCGAGCCGTTTTGCCTCATCGCGAACGCCGATCTGCTTCAGCTCGATGCGAGTCCGGAACAGCGACGCCAGATCGCGAACGAGATTCCTGAAATCCACGCGCTTGTCGGCCGTGAAATACAACGTGAGCTTCTTCCGGTCCCACTGCCATTCGGCGTCGGAAAGCTTCATGCCGAGGCCGTTGGCACGCACGCGCTCCATCGCCTTGCGGCGGGCCTCCTCGTTGAGACGCTTGAGCTCGTCAGACTGAAGGCGGTCCCGCGCGGTCGCGAGTCGGAGCGCCTTCCTGTCCGGGAGCGATGTTCCGCAGCCATGCGCGCAGCCGCCATTTCGCTTCTGAGCCAGGTCGCCGAGGGCGTGGATGAATCCGAGATCCTCGCCGCGATCGACGTCCACGATCACCGCCGCATTGAGCGGGGGTGCATCGGGATAATCCCAGAGAAAAAATTCCTTACGGTTGCCCTTGAAGGCGACTTCGACGAGATGTGCCAATTGCTACTCGGCCCACTGTCCAAGGCGCAGGAATTTCTGCCGGCGCCGGCGCACGAGCTTTTCCGGTCGCATCTTGCGCAGCTCCTCGAGGTGACGGCATAGCACTCCCTGCAACGCGGTTGCGGCCGCCTGATGATCGGCGTGAGCGCCGCCGCGCGGCTCGGGGACCACTTCGTCGATGACCTTGAGCTCGAGGAGCTCCGGAGCGGTGATGCGGAGCGCGGCCGCCGCCTTTTCGCGGATCTCCGGACTCTTGGCGTCCTTCCACAGAATCGCCGCGCATCCCTCGACGCTGATCACCGAGTACACGGCGTTCTCCATCATCAGCACCCGGTCGGCCACGCCAAGGGCGAGTGCGCCGCCTGAGCCGCCTTCGCCGACCACCGTCGCGACGATCGGGACCTGTAGCTGGCTCATCTCGTACAGGTTGCGCGCGATCGCTTCAGATTGCCCGCGCTCCTCCGCCCCCAGCCCTGCCCACGCGCCCTGTGTGTCGATGAACGTCACAACCGGCACATGAAATTTCTCGGCGAGCTTCATCAGCCGAAGTGCCTTCCGGTAACCCTCGGGGTGCGGCATGCCGAAGTTGCGCTTCAGCTGCTCCTTCGTGTCGCGCCCGCGCTGGTGACCGATCACCATCACCGTGTCGTCGTCGAGACGCGCCCAGCCGCCCATTATCGCCGGGTCGTCGCGGAACGCCCGGTCGCCGCGCAGCTCGATGAAATCGGTGAACGCGAGCCTGATGTAGTCGGCGGTGAAAGGCCGCTTGTTGTTGCGGGCGACCTGCACGCGCTGGAATGGCGTGAGATTCCGGTACACTTCTTCGCGCAGGTCCACCAGCTTCTGCTCGAGAGGAGCGATCTCCTCGGCGACGCTCAGCTGCCGGTCACCAGCCATCTTCTTCAGCTCATCGATCTGCTTTTCGAGCTCGGCGATCGGCTTTTCGAATTCAAGACCAGTCGCAGTTGCCATGCTTCAGCTCCCGCGTTGAAGGCGGACGGCGGAACTACCGAGAATATCGCGCAGCGCGGTCAGCGCCGCACCATCAGCGGCAAGCGTGAGCGAGCGTGAGCGCAGGCGGGCCTGGCCGCCGTTCCCATCGCTCCAGCGCAGCTCCAGCGGAGCCTGGCCGGGATACGATTCGGCAATCGCCTTCACGTCACTAAGCACGCCAGCGGTGCAGACTCCCTTCACGATGTCGATAGCCACGGTCACCTGTCCGTTGGTCCGCATCTCCGCCAGCCTGGTTGCCGAGTCGACGATGAACATCGGATTGTCGCCGCCCTCGTCGCGCCTCGAGTACGCGCCCTTGAGGAGCAGCGGAACATCGGTGCGCACGTGATCCGAGAGCACCGCCCACTTTTCCTGGAATACGAGTACCTCGGCGGAGCCCGAAAAATCCTCGATCGTGAGCCGCGCGAACTCGCCGCCTGTCTTCTTGCTGAGCTGACGCTTGATCGCGGTTACGACGACGCAGAGTGTCATCTGCTCCGGGCGCCACGGCCCGAGGTCCGACACGGCGTGCGTTGCGAAAATCTCGGCCTCGGTGCGGAATCTCTCCAGCGGATGACCGGAGATATAGAAGCCGAGGATCTCTTTCTCTTTCGCAAGCCTCTCGGATTCAGTCCACGAGGGAACGTTGGGGAGCGCCGGCGGTGCGTGCGGCTTCTCCGTACTGCCGACCGGCACGCCGAACAGCGAGGCCTGTCCGGTAAGAGTCTCTTCCTGCTTGAGCGACGCTTCCCTGATCGCGACATCGAGACCGGCTGCGAGCTGGGCGCGGTGGCCGCCAAGCGAATCGAGCGCACCGGCGTGGATCAGCGCCTCGAGGACTCTCTTGTTGCAGATGCGGAGGTCGATGCGCTCGCAGAGGTCGAACAGCGACTGGAAGAGGCCATCCTTCTTTCTCGCGCCGATCACGGAGTCGATCGCGGTGCGGCCGACGTTGCGCACCGCGCCAAGGCCGAAGCGGATCTTTGTCGCACCGACGACGGTGAACTTGTAACCCGATTCGTTGACGTCGGGAGGGAGGATCTCGAGACCCGGCTCCGCCGCGCCGGGCACGTGGAGCTGGCGTGCCTCGTTGATGTACTTGACGACGTTGTCGGTGTCGCCGATCTGCGACGACAGGAGCGCCGCCATGAAGTCGGCGGGGAAGTGCGTCTTGAGCCACGCCGTCTGGTAGGAAAGAATCGAGTAGGCGACGGAGTGTGACTTGTTGAAGCCGTAGCGGCCGAAGGTCTCGATCTGGCCGGCGATCTCCTCGATCACACGCGCGTCGTAGCCGCGGGCGATGGACTTCGTCGTGAACTTTCCAAGCTCCTCCCGAATGAGCTCGGCGTCCTTTTTCCCAACCGCTTTGCGCAGCAGGTCCGCTTCGGCGAGCGAGATGCCGGCGAGAGCCTGCGCGATTCGCATCACCTGCTCCTGGTACGTAATGACGCCGTAGGTGCTCTCGAGAATCGGCCCCAGCTCGGGGAGGATATACGACACCGGCTCCTCACCTCGCTTGCGGCGCATGTACACCTTGTGCATGCCCGCGTCGAGCGGGCCCGGCCGCATCAGCGCGTTCGATGCGACCAGATCGTCGAAGCGGTCGGCACGGATGTTCTTCAGCATGTCGGTCGCGAGCGGCGACTCGAACTGGAACACTCCGGCGGTCTTCCCGGCGCGGAGCATCCGGTAGGTCGCCGGATCGTCGAGCGGCAGCGTGTCGAGCTCGGGCGCCGAGCCGGTTCGCTCGCGAATCCCCGCGACGGTGTCGCTGATGACGGTGAGCGTGGTGAGTCCGAGGAAATCCATCTTGAGCATGCCCGCCTTCTCGAGCGCGTTCATGTCGTATTGCGTCACGACGATGGATTCGTCGCTGCCCGAACCGGAGCCTCTGGTGGACGGCTGAGTGCACACCGGCACGTAGTCGTCGAGCGGACCCGGCGCGATGACGACCCCGGCGGCGTGTACTCCGGCGTGGCGTGAGAGTCCTTCCAGCTTCATCGCGTAGTCGAGCAGCTGCTGGTATCGCGCCTTCTTTTCCTTCAGCTCGCGCGTGTCTTCCTTCCGCGTGGTGTACAGCTCGCGCACCTCGGGAATCCGCTCGATCGCTTCCTTCACCGTCAGGGAGAAGTTCGGATGATTCGGGATCAGCTTGGCGAGGTAGTCAGTCTCGGCGGGCGTGAAGCCGAGCGTGCGGCCGACGTCCTTGATTGCAGCGCGCGACTTGAGCGTGCCGAACGTGATGATCTGCCCGACCGAATCGCGCCCGTATTTCTGGCGGACGTACTCGATGACCTCGCCGCGGCGCTCGAAGCAGAAGTCGACATCGATGTCGGGCATCGACACGCGCTCCGGATTGAGGAAGCGCTCGAACAGCAGGTCGAAGCGGAGCGGACATACATCGGTGATGCGTAGCGAATACGCGACGACGGAGCCGGCTGCCGATCCGCGGCCGGGCCCAACGGGGATTCCCTTATCGCGCGCCGCCTTGATGAAGTCGGCGACGATCAGGAAATAACCCGCGTACCCCGTGCTCGTGATGACGCCGAGCTCGTAGTCGAGCCGCTCGCGCACATTTGCGGGGAGCGGATCGCCGTAGCGCGCGCGCGCGCCCTCCTCGGACAGGCGGACGAGATACTCGTTCTCCGTCTCCACGCCCGAGGGCAACGGGAACGACGGCACACGATACTGTTTCGAGAACCCGATCGAGCTCTCTTCGGCGATGCGCAGTGTATTCTCGAGCACGTCCTTGCGGCCCGGAAACGCGGCGGCGATCTCGTCGCCGTTCTTGAAGTACAGTCCTTCGTCGTAGTGCATCCGGTTGGTCTCGGCGAAGTCCTTGCCGAGGCCGATGCACAGAAGCACGTCGTGGGCGTCGTGGTCTTCGCGACGCAGGAAGTGCGCATCGTTCGTGGCGACGACGGGCAGCCCTACTTCCTCGGCGAGCTGAAACACGCGGCGGTTGAGCGTCGCCTGGTTCTCCGATTCGTGCGCCTGCACTTCGAGGTAGTAGCGGTCGCGGAAAACTCCCGCGTACCACGCCGCGGTCTCGCGCGCCTGGTCGTACTCGTCGGCGAGAAGGTGGCTGGCAATTTCCCCCGCCATGCACGCGGAGGACACGACGATCCCCTCGTTGTACTTCGCGAGCAGCTCGCGGTCGACGCGCGGCTTGGCGTAAAATCCTTCGGTGTAGGCGAGCGACGAGAGCTTTACTAGATTCCTGTAACCAACGGTGCTCTGGGCGAGTAGTACCAAATGGTAGTAGGGCTTGCCGCGGTCGCCGCCGCCGACACGGTCGCGGGAGCGCCGGTCGCCGGGTGCGACGTAGGCTTCCATCCCGATGATCGGCTTGATGCCTGCCTTCTTCGCCTTCTCCTGGAGGTCCCAGGCGCCGTGGAGGTTGCCGTGATCGGTTAGCGCGAGGGCGGGTTGCTCGAACTCGAGCGCCCGGGCGATCAGGTCATCGATGCGGTTTGCGCCGTCGAGGAGCGAGTATTCCGAGTGGCAATGCAGGTGGACGAAGGACACATGGTAAGAATATGCGACGTGGAATCCTCGCGATAGCGGTTGCGCTGGCCGTTCTCGCACTCGCATTCGCGCCGACCGGCTGCTATCTGAGTCGCGGCGCCTGGGAGGAGGCGAAGATTCTGAGCCGGCGCCAGCCAATCGCTGAAATGGTTGCGAACCCCCGTACCCCAGAAATGGCGCGCGCGAAGCTCAAGGTAGTCCTTGCGGCGCGGCTTTACGCTCGAGATAGTATTGGGCTAAGAACTAAAGACAGTTTCACGACATATTCACGCGTTGATAGCGACACTTTAGTTCTTCTTCTTTCAGCCGCGCACCGGGATACCATTAAGGCCTATACCTGGTGGTTCCCCATTGTCGGACGTGTGCCTTACAAGGGGTATTTCGACTTCGACGAAGCCAGGCGCGCAGCGGCAAAACTCCGCGAGCAGGGATTCGATGTCTACATTCGGCCCGCGGACGCGTTCAGTACGCTCGGCTGGTTCAACGATCCGTTGCTCAACACCACGCTCAAGAGCGACTCCGTCAATCTTGCGAACACCGTCATTCACGAGCTGACCCACAATACCTTTTACGCCGCGGGGGCGGCCCGCTTCAACGAATCGTTCGCGATGTTCGTCGGCGCTCGCGGGGCGGCGCAATTTTTTCGGTCGCGGGGGCAGGGGGCGGCCGCCGCCCGGGCGGACGCTGACTGGGAGGATGACAAGCTGCTGGGACGGTTCTGGACAAATCTCGTTCGGTCTCTGGATTCCGCGTATGCGCGCTATCCCACGGATCGCGCGGCGAGGATAGCGGTGAGGGACACGGTGTACGCCAGGGCGCGCGTGACGCTGGTGAACGAGATCGGGCCCGCGCTCCGTACCATCAGTCCGCGCTACGCCGAGCGGGTACCGCTCGACAACGCATCGCTTCTTTCGCGGCTCGTATATGCGAGCGATCTGGACGTCTTCGATCTTCTTTACGAGCGGGAAGGGCGAAGCCTGCGGCGTTCGATCGGGCGCATCGTCCGGCTCGCCAGATCTTCCCCCGAAGATCCCTTCGGCGCAGTGCGGAAATGGCTCGGCTGCCCGAGCGAACCGGCCGTTTGCCGGGCCTCCGGTTTGCCCTGACCGAACCGGTGAACTTTCTATTGCGACGGCCTTTCCCCTCCCGTACGTTGCTGACAGGAGGAAGTGCATGGCACGGCTCACGCGTTGGTCGGTTCGCTGCTCCGTTTCAAGGGTTTCGCTCGTCGCTGGCGCTCTCCTGGTTG
>JACCRL010000197.1 GCA_013813605.1 Gemmatimonadaceae bacterium | reverse complement strand
ATATTGAGCGCTCGACGACTGGCCGGAGCAGCACGTTGGGTCCCATCTCGGTGGTGGCGGCGTCTCCCGCTGATTTTTTCCTGGCGCCCTTGACTGGGATTCGCTTCCGCTCACCGCCGGTACTTTCAAAAACAAGCGAGAGGCCCGCTACGCCCTGCACCTGCGGCGAAAATCCGGCTGCTCCCAACTCCTTGTCGCGCCTCGCGATAGCATCTGCAATCTCAACCGCCCTCTGAAGTGCTTTCGAGAGCACGGGCATGGCGGCCGCACGAACCGCCGGATGGGCCGCGTCGAGCACTCCGACACCGAGCGGCTCGAGCAGCTCGCGCAGCAGGGAGACGTATGCGCCGCCAACCGTTGCGTCCTCCCTGTACGCTCGAGCGACGGCCTCCAGCGCGAAAGGATCGGCAGTCGACCCCGCCGCCCTGAGCAGCGACGAGATCTGGGCCGATAGATCGCCCATCGGGGTCGCCGCCATCGACAGTCCGAGGGGGCCGACAGCTTCGGCGCGGAGCTCCTCCGCCCCACCGGGAAGCGCGACCGCGATGCTGCTCGCCTCCCTGAAGTCCGAATCGTCGGTTGCCGCCCAGAACACTGGGGCAACGGGAATCCCGCTCGCCCTTTCCAGCGCCTCAGCGAAGGCGACGGCGGTGAGCGCCTTTGAGAGCGTGTAAACCGGTCCGCCGAAGAGGCCCGGCTGTTGGCCAGTCGTCACCACCACTCCCCGTCCGGAAGCGGCCGCCTCTAATCGCTCCCTGGCGCGTCCACGAGCGTCGAAGGCGGGGCCGAGCGCGCCAAGCCAGTCTACGGCGCTGAACTGCCCGCGAATCTCCTCGGCTCGCCCCTTCCACGCCGCAGCGCCGTGCGGAGCCGGCTCATACCAGCCATCGGGAGCGCGACCTTTCAACGCAGCGAGTGCAAGCGGACTCCCGCCCAGCGGCCGGGTGATTACCCGCGGGCTCATGATCGGACGGCGAAGAATATGACCCGTGGCGCCTCGGCAGACCACGGCGAGCCGTCGTAATCGCCGGCGCACTCCTGAATGGTGAACCCCGCCGCCTTCAGCATCCCCTCCAGGTCGGCGGGCGAAAACAGGCGCACGCGCTCCAGAAACTGCTTGCCCTTCGCCGGGAGGCGAATCGTCTTCTCGACGTAACGCCCGTCAGCGCTGATGCTGCGCAGCTGCTCCACTACGACGCCATCGATTCGCTTCTCATCCCGCGGTACGAGAGTTCGCCGCACCTGCTGCGCGTTGAAGAAATCGACGACGAACATTCCTCCCGGTCTTACCACTGCCGCGACTTCGAGCATCACGCGAAGGTGCTGCTTATCGTCGTCGAAGTATCCGAAGGATGTAAAAAGATTGACGACGAGGTCGAAGGCCCGCTCGCGAAACGGCAGCAGGCGCATGTCGGCCCGCACGAAAGGCGCATCTGGCGACTCCTTCTTCGCGACGCGAAGGAGCGCCCGCGACAGGTCGAGCCCGACGGTCCACCATCGCTCGCCCAGCAGTCGCGAGTGACGGCCCGCCCCGCACGCGAGGTCGAGAGCGCGGTGCACGCGAACCCCTGCGACGCGCGCGGCGATGAGCTCGATCACTCGCTCCGCTTCCGTTTCGTCACGGTGAGGATAGAGGCTCAGGTAATCCTCGCCGAACGATTCCTCGAACCAGTTTAGCGGCTCTTCCAGGCGTGCACTCTTTGACGACGGGGAAACGGTCACTTGTTATAAGGCTCGCCGCGCACGATCGTCCCGGCGCGGTAGATCTGCTCGGAGAGAACGAGCCGCGCGATTTCGTGCGGAAGGGTCCACGGTGCGAGCGATATCCTGAGGGCCGGCTTCCCGCTTACGCTTGCGTCGAGACCGTACGCACCGCCAATGAGGAAAGCGACATCGCGGTCGTCGTCCCTCGCCTGCCTGAGGAGCGACGCAAACTGCGCGGAGTCGAGCGCCCTGCCGCCGGCTTCGCACGCATAGGTCTGCGCGCGCGGCGGCACTTTCTCCGCGAGACGTTCGGCCTCGCGGGCCTTCACCTGCTCGACGGGGATGCTTCGCGCCTTCTCTTCACGCACTTCATGCACCTCGAGCGGCCAGTACCGCGCCGCTCGAGTCTCGTAATCGCGAATCGCCTCGCCGAGGGCGGTGTTGCGCGCCTTGCCTACGACGGCGACGACAAGGCGCATCTAGGCGTAAATGCCGCGCAGTCTGTGAACCGTTGCGACCCTGCTGATAGCGAGCATGTAGGCGGCGGTGCGCATGTTCACCCGGTGTTCCTTCGAAAGCGCGAGGACATCGCCGAAGCTCCTCTTCATGATCGTCGTCAGGCGCTCGTTGACCAGTTCCTCGGGCCAGAAATATCCGCCCCGGTCCTGCACCCACTCGAAGTAGGAGACGGTGACACCGCCGGCGTTGGCGAGGATGTCGGGGATGACGAAGACTCCCTTTTCGTCGAGGATGGAATCCGCGGCCGCAGTCGTCGGGCCGTTCGCGCCTTCGCAGATGACCTTCGCCCGAATTGCTGCGGCGTTCTTCGTCGTGATGACGTTTTCCAGCGCCGCCGGCAGCAGCACGTCCACTTCGAGTGTGAGGAGGTCGGCCCCCGAGATCCTGTCGCCCTTCGCGTATCCCTCGAGCGACTTGTGCTTCACCACGTGGGCGATGGCGTCGTCGATGTCGATGCCCTTTGCATTGTGGATGGAGAGGGATCTGTCGCCAATCGCCACCACCTTGCAGCCCTCACCGACCAGAAGCTGCGCCGCGACTGATCCGACATTGCCGAATCCCTGCACCGCGACAGTAGTTCCTCGCACCTGCATCCCGAGGTGGCCCAGCGCTTCCTTCGTCACGATCATGCAGCCACGACCGGTCGCTTCCCGGCGGCCGAGCGAGCCGCCGAGCTCAACCGGCTTGCCCGTCACGACCGCCGTCGTGGTATGGCCGACGTGCATGGAGTAGGTGTCCATGATCCAGGCCATGACGCGCTCGTTGGTGTTCACGTCGGGCGCCGGCACATCCGAGTCCGGGCCGAGCACGTTGATGATCCCCGAGGTGTAACGGCGGGTGAGTTTTTCCAGCTCGGCGGCGCTCATCTCGAGCGGATTGCACCTTACGCCACCCTTCGCGCCGCCGAATGGAATGTTCACCACCGCGCACTTCCAGGTCATCCACGCCGCGAGCGCCTTTACTTCCTCGAGCGTCACCTGCATGTCGAAGCGAATTCCGCCTTTCGCCGGACCGCGCGACGTGTTGTAAAGGACGCGGTAACCCTCGTAAACCTCGACCTCACCATTGTCCATCATGACTGGAATCGAGACGATGATCTGCTTCTCCGCTTTCCTCAGCACCTTGTACATGCCGGGCTCGAGGTCGAGCAGCTCCGCGGCCTTGTCGAAGCGGGACATCATCGCCTCGAATGGATTCTCTTCGTCGAGGAAGCGGTCCTTGTCGGGGCGAACGAGCCCGTGCGCGGGTGTCAGTCTGGCGGTGGCCATTAGTCCTGGTTTCAGTGCCCGATGGTCGGGAACCCGGCCATCACTGTTCGGTAGCGAGCAGATCGTCGAGCATTTTCGATATCTGACGCTCTCCCCGATCTATCCGAAAACGCTGTGAAACATACCATAACGATCCCGCTTCGGCAGGCCAAAGCCGCTCGAGCTTTACCGCGTCCTTGAGTGTACAGACGACGAAGTCAGAGCTTTCAACGGATGAAGCGAGCGCGCGGACTTCCTTTCGCGAAAATGAGTGATGATCGGGAAAACCGCGCGGCCTCACCACTGCGCCCTGCTCGGCGAGCTGCTTGAAAAACGCTTCCGGATGGGCGATCGCCGCGATCGCCATCACATCGGCGCCGGCCAGTGTCTTGAGCGGCAATCGCTCGCCGGTGTATGTACTGCGCAGATCGGCGGGAACAAGGTGAGCCTGTGCGAGCGGCACAGACGGCGCCGCTTTCCCCAGCGCGCTGCGCACTGCCTCGACCTGCGCGGCACTGGCGACTTTTCGCGTCACGATGATGAGCGATGCGCGTCGCGCGGCGGCAAGCGGCTCACGCCACGGCCCTGCCGGAAGCAGGCGGACGTTTCCCGTCCATCCGTCCGCGCTCACCAGCAGCACGTTGGCATCGCGCCGCGCGCGGCGGTGCTGGTAAGCATCGTCGAGCACGATCGAGTCGGCACCAAGCGCAATCGCTTCACGCATTCCGCGCAGCCGGTCCGCACTCTTGAGGACCGGGATCGTCGGGTTCAACCGCTCGTGCACGAGCGGCTCGTCGGCGCCGTAGCCGCGCAGGACAACCGCCGGGATCGCGCCCCGCCGCTCGAGCTCGTGCGCGAACCATGCGGCGGTCGGAGTCTTCCCGGTGCCGCCGACAGTAAGGTTGCCGACGCTCAGGACCGGCACCGACACGTCGTACGACGGAAGGATGCCGCGGTCATAGAGTTTCCCGCGCACAGCCATCGCGCCGCGGTAAAAAAGCTCGAGCGGCGAAAGCGCGGCCCTCACTATCTTCGGCCCGCGGCCCTTCCCTTTCCAGATTCGCTCGATTGCCTGGCGGCGGTCAGCCATTGGCTGCGCTCACTGTGCGGTTCATGATCTCCTCAAATCGACTTGCCTCGCCGGCCGCGGCGCGAGCCGTCGGAGAGGTCACTTGCTCGGCTGCTCCATAAGCAACCGTGATCATCGCGAACGGTTTCGGGATAATGAAGCGATCCCAGCTCTTGAGGTGCCAGGCACGATCGGCGGTTGCGGCGATCGGCACGATCGGCGCCCCTGACCTTTGTGCGGCGACGAGGGCCCCCGGCGCGTAGCGTGCGGCAGGACCGCGCGGGCCGTCGGGAGTGATCGCCACTTCCTTGCCCCGCTTGAGCTCGCGCACGAGGGCGAGGAGAGCCCGTTCTCCTCCCCGCGTGGTTGAGCCTCTCACCAGCTCGTAGCCGAGCGCGCTCGCGGTGCGGGCGATGAGCTCTCCATCACGGTGCTCGCTTATGAGCAGCGCGACGCCCTGGCGGCGGTGAAGCCACAGCAGCGGAAGAAGCTGTCCATGCCACAGGGAAAATATGAAGGGACTTCTGCGCGCGCGCAGTTCGCTGACGACCGAACCATTTATCACGCGGTACCGCCACGAAGCCGCAAGAAGCGAGAGCGCGCCTTTACCGAGAAAAAGCGTCATGCGCATCTTGAGTGGCAGCTCTTCGCTCTCCGCCGCCATCAGCTCAACAGCGCGCTCGCCATCTTCGCCACCCTCTCCGCCGCGCCGGGTGTCCCGAGCCGCCCGCGAACCTCGGCAAGCCCCTCCATTACTTCCGCCCGCCGCGGATTCCGCAGGTCGAGCAGCTGCGAGAGCTCGCTGGCAATCAGCTCCGGGACGATCGCGTCCTGGATATATTCGCGCGCGACCTCCCTGCCGGCCACGACGTTGACAAGCCCGATGTGCGAAACCTTGACCAGCCTGCGCGCGAGCGCGTAGGACACGCGTCCCGTGCGGTAGGCGACGACGAGCGGACAGTCCGCAATCGATGCCTCGAGCGTCGTCGTGCCGCTTTTGCATAACGCGGCATCGGCGGCGCGCAGCACCGTAAGCGATGCGGAGTGCACCAGCCGAAAGGGGCAGCGTGAGGAATCGAGCGCGACTGTGGGAGCGACGCTGACGATGACTTCCAGCCCGGGTTTTTCCGCCTGGAGCATCCGCGCGACGGCGATGAACGAATCGATGTGACGGTCGATCTCCTGCTGCCTGCTACCCGGGAACAGCGCCAGCACGCTCGCCGCGTCAGGCAACGACAGCGTCTCCCGCGCCTCCTGCTTTGTCGGCATCTCCTGAGCGCGGTCAAGGAGCGGATGGCCCACGAACGTCGCATCGATGCCGTAACCGCGGAGAAGATTCTCCTCGAACGGGAGGATCACGGCCGCTCGCGTTATCATGCGCGCAAGCTTGGGGATGCGGTCGGCGCCCCACGCCCAAACCTGTGGCGTCACGTAATAGAGAACCGGAATGCCGGCGTCGTGCGCCGCTGCCGCGACCTTCATGTTGAAGCCGGGATAGTCGATCAGGATGACGAGGCTCACCTGTCGGCGCTCGATCATCTTCCGCAGCTGGTTGAGCAGCCGGTAGTGTCGCGGAATGTGCTTCACGATCTCCAGGAATCCCATCACGCCGAGCTGGTCGTCGCGATGAACGAGCTCCACTCCCTCTTCAGCGAGGCGGCGTCCGCCGACCGCGGCAAGCAGCAGGTCCGGGCGCGTCCGCCTGAGCGCGGCGGCAACTCCGGCGGCGTGCAGGTCGCCGGAAGCTTCGCCGGCGACGAACAGAACCTTACGCATGTGGCCGCGTGAATCCCTGCAGCGACGGCATCGTTCTCTCGATCTCGGCGACGATTCGCAACGCCATGTCAAGCGCGAGTCGTCCCTCCTCGCCGGTCACAACCGCCGGACCACCGCTCGCGAGCGCGGCGACGAAACTCTCGAGCTCGAGCTTGAGGGGTTCTCCTTCCGGCGCCTCGAGTGGAACGCGGTCCACAAAGGCGGCCATGTCCACCGGTCCACTCTTTATCGTGAGCGGGTCGATGTCCGCACGCAGCCTGAAAAACTCGCCCGTTCCCGCGCCGAGGTCGAGCGAAAGGTATCCGCTCTGCTGAAAGATCCGGATCTTACGCTTCTTTTCGCGCGAGATCCTGCTCGATGTGATGTTCGCGACCGCCCCTGATGCGAAAGTCACGCGCGCGTTGGCGATGTCGAGCATCGGGGTGAGGACAGGAACGCCGACGGCGGTTATCTCCTTAGCCGGCGCACCGACCAGAGTCAGCAGCAGGTCGATGTCATGAATCATCAGGTCGAGGACGACCGCGACGTCAGAGCCCCGCGGGCTGAAAGGGGCAAGCCGCTCGCTGTCGATGAAGCGTGGCTGCCTCACGTACGGAAGCGCCGCGCGGACGGCGCGGTTGAACCGCTCGATATGGCCGATCTGGACCATCACCCCCGCGGCGCTGGCGGCGTCGAGCAGCCTGTCCGCCTCCTCGAGCGTCCCCGTGATCGGCTTCTCGATGAAGAGGTGCCTGCCTCGCTCCACCGCGCGCACAGCGACCTGGAAGTGGAGCGACGTGGGCACAACCACCACCACCGCATCGGATATATCGAGCAGCGCGTCGAGGGACGGCAGCCTTTTTACGGACAGCTCCTGCTCCACCTCCCGCGCGCGGTCGTCACGCGTCTCGACGAAACCGGTGAAGCTGACACCGGGCAGATCGCGGAGAATTCTGATGTGGTGGAACCCGAGGCTCCCGGCGCCGACTACTCCAACGCGCGGAGGAGAGGTCAAATCACGACCCCGCGCTCACTGGCCTCGACGAAGTCCATCAGCTCCTTCACTTCAGGGAAGAGCTCGAGGTCCGTCTGCGCCCGTTCCATCGCCTGGGTGACGTTGAGGTCGGACCGGAAAAAGAGCCGATAGGCGCGCTTCAGCTCGCGGATCACTTCCTCAGAGAAGCCACTTCGCTGCAGGCCGACGGTATTGAGTCCGTACAGCTTCACCGGATTCCCCACTGCCTTGAGAAACGGCGGAATGTCCTTGGACACGCGTGACATTCCACCGATGAAGCTGTTCCGTCCGATGCGCGCGAACTGGTGCACCGCGCTCAGTCCCGAGAGGATCGCCTTGTCGTCGATGGTGACGTGGCCGGCAAGCTGCACGACGTTGGAGAGGATCACGCCGTCGCCGACCTGGCAGTCGTGCGCGATGTGTACGTAGGACATCAGCAGGCAGTTCCTGCCGACGGTCGTCTTGAATGAGTGCGCAGTGCCGCGGTTTATCGTTGCGTACTCGCGAATCACCGTATTGGCGCCGATCTCGACCGTCGTCTCTTCGCCCGCGTACTTGAGGTCCTGAGGCGCGCCGCCGATGATCGTGCCGCTCCCCACCCTGACGCCTTCGCCAAGCCTCGCGTTCCGCTCGATCGTCGCGCGCGGCGCGATGACACAGCCGTCGCCGATCTCGCACCCCTCGCCGATCATCGCGAAGGCGCCGATCTCCACATCGTCGCCCAGCTCCGTGTCCGGGGAGATGATCGCGCTCGGATGAATCTTGCCCGTGCTCACCTGTCTCGCACCATCGCCGCCATGTCGGCTTCGGCAACCACTTCGCCGTCAACCTTGCCCACTCCCCGCATCTTGCACACGCTGCCGCGCAGCTGCACGATCACGAGCTCGAAGATGATCTGGTCACCGGGCTTGACCGGGCGCCTGAACTTCACGTTGTCGAGCGACATGAAGTAGACCACCTTCGATTCGGGGTCGCCGACGCTTCCCATTAGCAGCATGCCGCCGACCTGCGCCATCGCCTCGATGATCAGCACGCCCGGCATGATCGGGTGGCCGGGAAAATGGCCCTGAAAGAATGGCTCGTTGATGGTGACGTTCTTCAGCCCGACGATCCGCTTGTTCTCCTCGATCTCGAGAATGCGATCCACGAGCAGGAACGGATACCGGTGCGGCAGAACCTTCATGATGTCTTCGATCGTGTACATCCCCCTTCCTCCCCCTTTGTCCTTGCCCGCGGCCTTCACCATTTCGCGCACGAGCGTAACCGTCCCCCGGTGACTCGGCTTGACCGCGACGATGCGCGCTTTCACGCGCGCTCCCGCCAGCGCCAGGTCACCGACACAATCCATTGCCTTGTGGCGCACAAACTCGTCGTCCCACCTGAGCGCGCCGCTCAGGATGTCAGCGTCGCCGAGCACCACCGCGTTCTCGAGCGACGCTCCCTTGATCAGCCCCTTCGCGCGCAGCGCATCGACCTCGCTGACGAATCCGAATGTTCGCGCCCGCGAAAGCTCGCTCGCGAACGTTGCCGGCGTTACGGAAAACCGTCGCGACTGCTTCCCGATGAGCGGATGAGGAAATTCGATCGTTACGTCGAGCTCAAGACTCTCAGCCGGGTACGCCTCGTAGACTGAAGCGCCGTCGATGATCCTTACCGGCTCGCTGAGCGTCAAAAACTCCGGTTCTCCTTCGAGCAGCGCAAGTCCCGCCGCTATCAGCGCATCCAGAAACGGAGCGGCGCTGCCGTCGAGAATGGGCGGCTCGGGCCCATCCATTTCAATGATGAGGTCGTCGATCTCCGCTCCAGTCACGGCCGCCAGCACATGTTCGACGGTATGAACCGCTTCTGCGCCCGTGCCGAGGCGGGTATGTCGGTCGCTGCCGCTGACCTCGGTGACGTGTGCCCTTATGCGCGGAGCCCCCTTGCAGTCGGTGCGGTGGAACACGATTCCCTCGCGCGACGCGGCAGGCAGAAAAGTAAGCTTGCAATTGACCCCGTAATGCAGGCCGATCCCCTCCAGCTGCGCTGGCCGCGCAACCGTCTTCCGGCTCACTTCGCTTCCGAGGCTTCCAGCAGCTTTTCCAGGCGGCGCATCATGCCCGCCAATTTAAACAGAGCGCCCGAGGCGCGTAGCGATTCGCGATGCGGCCGGGCTGGATAGCCCGACCAGGTTTCGCCTGCGGGGATGTCGCCGAACACTCCCGCCTGGGCGGCAATGCGCGCCCCCGCACCGATCGTCAGGTGTCCGCTGATCCCCGCCTGCCCCGCGATGACGCAGTTGTCGCCGATGATCGCCGAGCCCGCCACGCCCACCTGCGCCATCAGCAGGCAGCGCGTCCCAATGCGGACGTTGTGGGCCACGTGTACGAGATTGTCGATCTTCGTGCCGGCACCGATGACAGTATCGTCGATGCTGCCGCGGTCGATCGTCGCGTTTGCGCCGATCTCCACGTCGTCACCGATGATGCACCTTCCGACGTGCGGAATCTTCGTGTGTGCTCCGTCCTTGAAGACGTAGCCGAAGCCGTCGCTGCCAATTCTCGCCCCGGCGTGGACGTTCACGCGCGCGCCCAGCACGGCGCCGGGATAGATGACCACCGACGGCCACAGGCGGGAACCATCGCCGATCTGGGCGCCATCGCCGACAACGGTATGCGCGCCGATGACAACGCCCGTGCCGAGTCGCACGCCGGGGCCGACGACCGCGTACTCTCCAAGCGACACGCCATCTCCCAGCTTCGCGCCCGTACCTATGCGGGCTGTCGCGGCAACGCCGGGCGCCGGTAAGGTCTCCGGGTAAAGGCGGGGGAGAACCGCAAGAAGCTTCTCGAGTGGCTGCTTGACGAAAATGCGGGCCCGCGGCGCACCGACTGCCTCACGGAACTCGGGGTCGATCAGGACCACCGCGGCCTTCGTTTCGGCGAGCATCGGCGTGTATCTGGCGCCGGCAAGGATACTGAGGTCCAGCGGCCCGGCGCGATCGAGGGGCGCCACTCCGGTCACGACGGCGCTGCCGTCGCCTACCAGTTCACCGGACACGAGGGCCGCAATGACAAGAGCGGTGATGGTGTTTTCACCATCACCGCCATTCACAGCCTCTGCGTGCCCGGCAGGCGTCACCGCGTCGGCGGTCGCGTCACTCCCGCTGGACGAGGCACGACGCCGCCCGCCGGTGCGGCAGCAGGCGGACCCGCGGCCTTGAGCCGCGCCAGCACTCTCTCAGTCAGGTCGAGCCGCTTGTCCGCCGCAACCACGACGCTCACCTGCGAGCCGACATCGAGGATCATCGAGTAACCGTCCTCATTTCTGATCGCTTCGATGACGCCCTGCACGCGCTCCATGATCGGCTTGACGAGCTCGGCCTGGCGCGTCTGCATGCGCTGGTCGAGGTCACGCGCGCGGGTCTGGTACTCCGTTTCGCGGGCGCGGATCGCTCTGCCGCGAACCTCGCGGGAAGCGCTGCCGAGCTTCGGCGCGTCACGGTCAAAGGTCGTTGCAAGCGTGTTGAGCGAATCGTTCATGCGCTGGAGCTGTTGCCTGTAGGCGCCGACTTCGCGCTCGAACTGCGCTTCCGCCTCGGCGCGCCCGGGCGCCTGCTGGAGCAGCTGCGCCGAATTGATATACCCGAGCTTGATCGGTGCGGCCTGAGCCGATGCAGCTCCGGCGAAGACGATCGATCCAAAAAGTGCGAGTGAAGCCGCACGAATCTGCAAAACCATTAAGACTCCAGTGTTAGAAGAACTGTCCGAGCTTGAAGTGGAGCTTCCAGCCGGGGGCTGGCCGCCCGGCTGCATCCGTCCTGTCGAATCCATACCCGATATCGACTCCCAAAGGTCCGAGCGGACTGAGCGTCGCCGCGCCGAAACCGGCAGCGCGGAACAGCCGCGTCGGATCGAACTCGCGCGGGCGGTTCCATACATTGCCGCCTTCGAAGAAGGTGTTCAAGTAGAGCGACTGGCTGACCCTGAGGCCCAGCTCGGCGGAACCCGTGAAATACGCGTTGCCAAAGGACTCGCGCCGCGCGCCCGTTCCCTCCGCCGACGGATCGTAACCGCTCGGCGTGATCGAGAACTCGTTGTAGCCGCGAAGCTGCTCGCCGTACTGCGTGCCGCCGAGCGAGAACGCCTGTGAGTAAAAGAACGGCCCCGGGTTTCCGAACACCGCTCCTGCCTTGGCGTTCAGGCCGACGACGAACACCATCCCGCTGCCGCCGAGCAGGCCACTGCCGATGCGCCCGATCGGAGCGTAAGACTTGAGGTCGGTGGTGTAGCGCTGAAATGCAGCAGTGCCGCCGAGCGGCCCGCCGTTGAACTGCGCGTTGAACGACTGCATTCCGCCGTCGGCGGGGAACGGCAGTCCCGTCCGCGTGTCGTGCTGTGCAGTGAAGCCAAGTGTCGAGCGGAAGCAGTTGTCGCACCTATCGGCGACGGTCCCGAGCAGTCCGTTCTCCGCGTACTTCACCTTCTCGCCGCCGTAGGAAACAAAAAGTCGCGTGTAGAGCGAATTGGGAACGGGGAATCCGAGCTGCACCTGCCCGCCCGTGCGAGTCGCGCCACCGAGCTGCGCGATCTGGAAGCGCGAGCGGGTGTGGTAAGCAGTCGTGCTTCCCGATATCCGCGACTGCCGGATGTTGGGGTCGCTGAAGGTGGCGTTGAAGTCGTTGATGTAGCGGCCGAACTGCCATTGCAGCTGCGCCCGCTTGCAGCGGCCAAGCAGGTTGGGCTGGTCGAGGCCGACAAAGCCGCCGAGGCCGGTACCCTGGCCCATCGACGCTCCGAAGTTGACGTTGCCGGTGCGCTTTTCCTTGACATGGAAAAGTATGTCCACGTCCCCCTGCTCTCCCCTCGGCCGCGTCTCCGGTGCCGCCATCGGCGTCTCGAAGAAGTTGAGGTTGCCGATGTTCTGATAGCTGCGGATCAGGTAGTTCCTGTTGAACACCTGGCCGGGTGCGAGCACGATCTGCTCGCGAATGCACGATTCGTGAGTATAGTCGTTGCCGGAGATCTCGATGCGGTTGATGATCGCCGGCGAGCGCTCTTCGATTTCCCACCGAAGATTGACGGTGCGGACTGAGTCCGACGCGCCCGCGCGCTCCGTAACGGGGCGGATCTGGGCGTAGATGTAGCCTTCGTCGTTGTAAGCC
>JACCRL010000196.1 GCA_013813605.1 Gemmatimonadaceae bacterium | reverse complement strand
CCCCCTAAGTGATGCGAATCTTTTTCACGTCATCTTCCGCCTTCGGGTAGCGAAGACCGAGCGAGTCGAGCGTATCGGCAATCGTTCGCGCTACGAGCAGATCGCGCACGTCCTTGTCGTCCGCCGGCACCACATACCAGGGCGCCCACGGCGTGCTGCACTTCGTGAGCGCGTCGCGATACGCCTTCGTGAACTCGCCCCAGTTCGCGCGGTCTTCGAGGTCTCCGGCCCTGAACTTCCAGTTCTTGGTGGAGTCTTCAAGCCTGTCCTCGAACCGCTTCTTCTGCTCGTCGCGCGAGACGTGCAGCATGAACTTGAGAATCACGACGTTGTTTCGGGAAAGCATCTGCTCGAAGTCGTTGATCTGGTCGAAGCGCTTCGACCAGACTTTCTTCGGCACGATTTCGTTTACGCGCACGACGAGCAGCTCTTCGTAGTGGGAGCGGTTGAAGACACCGATCGTCCCGTGCGCGGGGACGCGGCGATGTATCCGCCAGAGGAAGTCGTGCTTGCGCTCCTCCTCGGACGGCACCTTGAAGCTGGTGAACTCGCAGCCCAGCGGATTGACGGCGCCGATGACCTTTCTGATGACGCCGTCCTTTCCCGACGCATCGCGTCCCTGAAATACGACCAGCAGCGCGTAGCGCCCGTCGGCGTAGAACACACGCTGAAGCTTCTCCAGCCGCTTGAGCTGTTTGTCTGTCGCCTCTTCGAGCTCATCACCGGCGGGCGCGCCGCGTGGCGCGGCCGCGTCCTTGTCGCGGAGCTCGGGGTCGTTGTTGTCCGATACTGGTTTCAGCTTCATGATCGGAAGCTATGCTCAGTAACGTCGCGTCGCGATGCGGCGCGGCGGACATTGTTGTCCCGCGCTTCCGGTTCCGATTACCTTGATCAGTGAAGCAGAGCTGTACTTTCCTTGTTTCTCGAGCCTGAAATGTCAGACAAGTCCCGCACACCGGTCATCGTCGCCGCGGCCCGCACGCCGGTTGGAAAGTTCCTCGGCAGTCTGTCGTCGCTGTCCGCGCCCGAGCTCGGCGCGATCGCCATCCGCGAGGCGCTCAGGCGGTCACGCGTCAGCGACGGAGACGTTCAGGAAGTGATTATGGGACACGTGGTGCAGGGAGGCACCGGCCAGGCGCCGGCGCGACAGGCGGCACTCAAGGCCGGCCTTCCCCCTACCGTCTCGGCGCTGACGGTCAACAAGGTCTGTGGCTCGGGGCTTAAAGCGGTCATGCTCGCGTCGCAGGCGATCAAGGCAGGCGACGCCCAGGTCGTCGTCGCCGGCGGGCAGGAGTCCATGTCCAATGCGCCCTACTATGTCTTCGGCATGCGTTCCGGCGTCAAGCTCACCGATCAGAAGATGATCGACGGCATGATCAAGGATGGTCTCTGGTGCTCGTCGTGCGACGTGCACATGGGCGGACACGCCGAGTATACCGCGAAAAAAGCGGGCGTCACGCGACAGCAGCAGGATGAGTTCGCCGCTGGCTCTCATCGGAAGGCGATCGCCGCCCGCAACGAGGGGCGATTCAAGGCCGAGATAGCGGCGGTGGAAATCGCCGGGAAGAAGGGAAAGACTGTGGTGGATACGGACGAAGGTCCGCGCGAGGATACGACCGTCGAGGTTCTCGCCAGGCTGCGTCCGTCTTTTCCGGGCAAGGACGGTGATGCATCGCAGCTGAGCGTCACCGCGGGCAACGCCTCCAGCCTGAACGACGGGGCCGCCGCACTCGTCGTCGTTTCCGAGGAATACGCGGAATCGCACGGGCTCGACATTCTTGGCCGCATCACCGGTTACGCGACGGGCGGCACAGCACCGCAGGACCTGTTCTTCGCTCCAATCGAAGCGGTGAAGAACCTGATGAAAAAGACCGGCACCGCGATCGGCGATTATGATCTGATCGAGGCCAACGAAGCCTTTGCGTCGCAGGCGCTTGCCAACGGCGCCGGGCTGAGCTGGGATTGGGACCGCGTCAACGTCAACGGGGGAGCGATTGCGCTCGGACACCCGATTGGCGCGAGCGGCGCCCGAGTGCTGACGACGCTCCTCTACGCGATGAAGGAGCGCGGCGCGCGTACCGGCCTCGCTACACTCTGCCTCGGCGGTGGTGATGCGGTTGCGCTGAGCGTCGAGCGGGTCAGTTAAGGACCTGTTGACTGCTGTAGAGCCCGCGCGGCTCAGCCTCTGGCGAGCGATTGCACTCGTCCTCGCCTTTCTTGCGCTCTCGTTTGTCTTCGCCTCGGTCGGTGCCGGTCTGCTGGAGTTTATTTTCGGGTCGCAGGCGCGCGATCCCGAAGACGTTCCATTCCAGTGGGTCGCGCTCGCAGCTGTTGCTGCCGCTACATATGCGATGCTGCGCCTGGAGAAGCTGCCGTGGTCGGCGGTCGGGTTGGATTTGGCCGCCGCGAGTCCGCGCCTGTTGATGAGAGGGACTGTGATCGGCGCCGTTACGATCGGTGCGACGAGCCTGATCCTCGTCGGCATTCAGCAGCTTCGCATCGTCGCGACGCCCGACGGCAGCTGGTGGGGCCTGGCGGCGAGATCCGCCGCGGTTCTTCTGCCGGCGGCTTTCTTCGAGGAGCTGGTGATTCGCGGCTATGTCTTTGCTGTATTGCGGCGGGCGGCTGGATGGAAGCTCGCGCTCATTGCCACCAGCGTCGTGTTCGGCCTTTTGCACGTGTGGAATCCGGGCGCGGACGCGGAGTCCATACTCGCGGTAGTAGTAGCAGGATTTTTTCTTGGCGCCATCTTTCTCGCGACGAAGAGTCTTTACGCCGCCGGAGCGGCGCATTTCGCATGGAATTGGATGATGGCCGGCGCACTGCATACCCCAGTGAGCGGGCTGCCGCTGGCAACACCCGATTACAAGACGGTCGACGCCGGTCCGGACTGGCTCACTGGCGGCGTGTGGGGCCCGGAAGGTGGTTTCGGGGCGGTAGCGGCGATGTTCATCGTTTTGTTCTTCCTGTACGGGCGCCATCTGCGCCGCATGGAGTTTTGACGAATGAGTGACACCATTGCCGTGATCGGCGCGGGTCAGATGGGGAACGGCATCGCGCACGTATTCGCGCAATCGGGATTTCCCGTGACGATGATCGACATCTCCCAGGAAGCTCTGGAGAAGGGAAAAGCGACGATCCGGAAGAACCTCGAGCGCCAGGTGAAAAAGGGCACCATCGACGCTGATGCGCAGGAGCAGACGCTCTCTCGCGTCACCTTGAACCGCGAGATGAAGAGCGCGGCCGACGCGGCGCTCATCATCGAGGCGGCAACCGAAGACAGCGCGCTCAAGTTCCACATCTTCAGCGATCTCGATCGCTTCGCAAAGCCGGAGGCAATCCTCGCCACCAACACCAGTTCGATATCGATCACCGAGATCGCGCGCCGCACGAAGCGCCCGGAGAAAGTCGTCGGCATGCACTTCATGAACCCGGTGCCGGTGATGAAGCTCGTCGAGATCATCCGTGGGCTCGCCACCTCCGACGAGACGACGAACCGCGTCGTCGAGCTCAGTCGTGAGCTCGGCAAGACTCCGGTTGAAGTGAACGATTATCCTGGCTTCGTGTCCAATCGGGTGCTCATGCCGATGATCAACGAGGCCGTGTACTGCCTGATGGAAGGCGTCGGCGAGGCGGAGGCGATCGACCAGGTAATGACGCTCGGCATGAATCATCCGATGGGCCCGCTGGCGCTCGCCGATCTCATCGGACTCGATACCTGTGTTGCGATTCTCGAGGTGCTTCGCGATGGGCTCGGCGACCCCAAGTACCGTCCATGCCCGCTGCTGAAAAAATATGTCGCGGCGGGGTGGCTTGGCAGGAAGGCGGGTCGCGGCTTCTACACATACGCGTAGGAGATCGCCGGTGTCATGGGCATTGCACGATCTCAGCGAAGAGCAGTCTGAAATCCAGAAGGTCGCGCGCGAGTTCGCGGCGACCGAGATAGCGCCTCACTCCGCGGAATGGGACCAGAAGGCGTACTTCGAGCCATCGCTCGTCGGGAAGCTCGGTGAGCTCGGCTTCCTCGGCATGCTGCTGCCGGAGGAATACGAGGGGCTCGGCGTTGATACGTCCACCTATCTCGTCGCGCTGGAGGAAATCGCGGCGGTCGATGCCTCGGTCGCTGTCATGATGAGTGTGCACAACTCGCTGCCGACGCAGATGATCCTCAAGTTCGGGAGCGACTCGCAGAAAGAGCGATTTCTCAAGCCGATGGCGCGCGGAGAAATTCTCGGCGCGTTCGCGCTTTCGGAGCCTGATGCGGGGTCTGACGCCGCGGCCCTGAGCACGCAGGCGGAGAAAGACGGCGATGGGTGGGTGCTCAACGGCACGAAGAGCTGGGTGACGAACGGCAACACTGCTGGTGCAATTCTGGCGATGGCTCGCACCGACACCAGCGACACGCGTCGCGGGGCGAAAGGTATCGGAGCGTTCATCGTCACTCCCGATCTTCCGGGGTTCAGCGTTGGGAAGAAGGAGGACAAGATGGGACTTCGTGCTTCGCCGACGGTGCAGCTGACCTTCGACAACATGCGCGTCCCGGTCGAGAATCTCCTCGGAGACGAAACGCAGGGTTTCATCTACGCGATGCAGTCACTCGACAACGGACGGCTCGGGATCGCGGCGCAGGCAGTCGGGATCGCGAGGTCCGCGCTCGAGCACTCGGTGGCATATGCGGCGGAGCGGAAGCAGTTTGGCGCGGCGATCAAGGAGTTCGAGGCCATCCAGTTCAAGCT
>JACCRL010000195.1 GCA_013813605.1 Gemmatimonadaceae bacterium | reverse complement strand
GCATTAATGTGCAGAATTTTACCGACGTACCTGTCGGTGCGCGCCCAGATCGTCTCGTGTCCCCACGGTTTGGGCACGTGCACTACCTCGATGCGGCCCGTCTCCCCAGCGCTGGCGCCTTCGCGTTTCGACATGCATAAATATCTACCGTGGAGACATTTCGAGCCACTCTGACGCGGGCATGCTTTCTGCCCCCGCACGCACCATGATTCTCTCGCCAAAGCATCTTCCGCGCCTGGCTGCGACGGTCGGACTCTTTACGCGTTACGGCCTGATGGATTTCGCGAAGGGCCAGGGGCTGACGAGCATCACTGGCACCGACCAGTCCACCGACGCGGTGAGGGACGACGGAGATGGCGACAAGGCGGTGGCGTTCCGCGAGCGCCTTGTCGAGCTCGGTCCCGCCTACATCAAGCTCGGACAGGTGCTTTCCACGCGGCCCGACCTGCTCCCCACGCGATATATAGAGGAGCTCGAGCACCTCCAGGACAACGTGCCGCCCATGCCGTATGAAGTCGTGGAGCAGACCATCGAAGACGAGCTCGGCGCCCGCATCAGCAAGCTCTTCGCATCCTTCAGCGAGGAGACGCTGGGCAGCGCCAGCCTCGGCCAGGTGCACGCCGCCGAGCTGCGCGACGGACGCAGCGTCATCGTCAAGGTGCAACGCCCCGGCCTCCGCGAGCAGCTCTCCGAGGACATCGAATACTTCCGCGAGCTTGCCGGCTTTCTCACCGATCACACCTCGGCGGGGAACCGGGTCGACCTGATCGGTGTCGTGCAGCAGGTCGAGCGATCGCTGGTCGACGAGCTCGATTATCGCACTGAGGCGCGTAACGCCGCTTCGTTCCGAAAGGCACTGGCGACGTTTCCCCACGTGCTTGTTCCTCGCATCATCGACGCCTACACGACGCACAAGGTTCTCACGGCGGAGCGCATCAAGGGCGTCAAGATCGACGCGATTCCGCCCATCAGTCGCATCGAGTATGACTTTTCGATGCTGGCCGATGAGTTTGCGCGCGCCTACCTGCACCAGATCACGGACACGGGGCATTTCCACGCCGACCCGCACCCCGGAAACGTTTTCGTCGTGCTGCCCGGGCGCGAAAATCCGAAGACCCCCGCGGAAGCGGCGGAGGACGACCGTCGCCTTGAGGTCCGTCCCGGCGCGACGCCACTTACGCAGTCGGAGAACGAGGCGAAAGCGGCGGCCGTCACCGCCCCGCCGCGCGACGATCCGAAGCTGGCGCTGATCGATTTTGGCATGACTGCGCACCTCACCGCGACGATGCGCGACCGCGTCGTCAGGCTGCTGCTCTCCATGGCGGAGAACAATGGAGATGGCGCCGCCGAGACGCTGATCGAGATTGGCTCGTACCCCTCCGATTTCAACCGTGCCGCGTATGTGCGCGATGTGAGTGCACTGATTGGCAAGCACGCCAACCAGACCGTGGAGGACACGCCCGCCGGCATTGTCCTTTACGAGATGATTTCCATCGCATTCCGGGAAGGCCTCAAGCTTCCCGCTGAGCTCACTCTCCTCGCCAAGGCGCTGTTCAATCTCGATGCGGTAACGCGCGCGCTCGACCCCAACTTCAACCCCACCCAGTCGATACGCGACTATACGACTGAAATTGTGAACAAGCGCGCCCAGCGGGATTTTTCACCGCGGCGCCTGTTTCAAATGGCGACGGAAACGTCCGATCTAATGAGGAATTTGCCGCACCGTCTCGATGTGTTCACGCAGAAGCTCGTCTCCGACGACTTCGCGGTGCGGGTGGACACCCCACAGCTCGGCTCGCTTCTGCTAGGCCTGGAGAAGGTCGCGAATCGCATCTTCACCGGGTTGGTCCTGGGCGGCCTGCTCGTTGCCAGCGGGCTTCTGCTGCAGTACCGCCCGCGACTCGGCACGATTGGATTTCTGATTGCCGGCGCACTTGGTCTCTACATGGTCGTAACGATCCTTATCAGCGACCGGCGCAGCAAGCGGCGAAAGGGGAAATCCTAGCGACCGCTTCGGCGGTGACGAGACGGCGGAAAACAAGAAAGGCCGGCTCACCAGCCCGGCCTTTCTCACAACTCGAATGCGCGCGTTCTATCTGAGCTTGTTGCCCTGCTGGTCCCACACTTCCACCGTGCCGAAATTCCGGGCACGGATCGGAGCTTCGATCTTGGAAGCATCGCCGGCAACCACGATGATCATGTTGTCTGGAGTGAGCCTGCTTGACGCAACCCGACGCACATCGTCCGCGGTCACGGCGGCGAGGCGCTCGCGATAGGTGGCGTAGAAATCCACCGGCAGTCCCCAGACGATGAGGCTCTGGAGCCGCCCGGTCAGCGCCTGGACCGACTGCACCGCGCTCGGAAAGCTCGAGACGAGGTTGTTCACGGCGCTCTGGAGCTCCGGGCCCGGAACGGGATCGGTGACGATGCGGCGATACTCGCCGATCGCTTCGACGAGCGCCGAATCCGTGGCACTGGTGCGAATCTCGGAGCTCACCTGATAGGCGCCGGCGCCCGCCCTCAGATCGAGACCGCTGAAAATGCCGTACGTGTAGCCGTGCTTCTCGCGAAGGTTGGTGTTCAGGCGAGAGCTCACCGCGCCGCCGAGCACGTGGTTGAGCGCGAGCATCGAGAGGTAATCGGGATCGGTCGCCTGAAATCCGGCCTGTCCGATGATGACGGATGACTGGACCGAGCCCGGGCGGTCAACGATGATGATCCGGCTGCCGGTGTACTTCCGCATCGGGTTGGCAACGGGACTCATTGCCGCCCTGGTGGCCGTCCAGCCGCCGAACGCGCGTTGCGCAACGTTGCGCGCCTCGGCGAGGGTGATGTCTCCAACCAGCAGCAAAGTCGCCGCCGACGGCGCATACATCGACCGGTGCCAGCTCACGACATCATCGCGGGTCAGCCCCGTGATGCTCGCGGTAGTGCCTGCAGGCGGGCGTGAAAACGGAGCGGTCGTGTCGAACGCTGCAAGGATAAAAGCGTCAGCCGCCAGCGACGCTGCCTGGGCGCGGCGCTGCTGGTACGCGGCGAGCGCCTGGTTCTTCACCCGTCCGAACTCACTCTCGGGGAAGCTTGGGTTGATGACCGTCTGCGCGGCAAGCGCCAGCGCATCGGAGAATACGTTCTTGAGCGCGACGACATCGGCAAAGGCGTTGTTGAATCCTCCCCCTGCCGAATAGGACGCGCCCATCGACTCCATCTGCCGCGCGATCTCGGCGCTGGAAAGATTTCCCGCTCCCTCGGAAAGCAACCTGCCTGTGAGTGACGCGAGGCCGTTCCTGGATGACGGCTCGCGGATCGCACCCGCATCGACGATGATGCGTCCTTCCACAATCGGAAGAGTATGCTTCTCGACGAGTATTACCTTGAGCCCGTTGCCGAGCGTGAACTGCTCGACTCTCGGGAAAGCGTACGGCCGAAGCGGCCCTGCCGCAGGGGGCTTTACCTGTGCGCTCGCGGCACCGGCCACGACGCCCGTGAGGGCAAGCGTTAACGCGAGGAATTTCCTGGTCATCGATGCGGGCTGCATTAGTTCGTCCCCGTGGAGGTGGTGGCTGCCGGCTTCTTGACAGGAACGTAGACGGCGATAACGCGGTTGGTCGGCACCAGGCGCTCGCGAGCCAGGGCGTTCAGCTCCGCAAGGCGCACGCGGTCGAATTCGGCGAGCGCTTTGTTGACATGGTTCGCGTCGCGATAGAAAGTCCAACCCTCGGCGAGCCTGTCGGCGCGTCCGCCGAAGCCGCCCGTCGTCTGAAGTCCGTTCACGAACCCGAATCGCTCCGCGGCGCGCGCGCGGTCCAGCTCGGCCTGCGTGAAATCCCCGCTCAGCTTGCCGAGCTCACCGATGAGCGCTCTCTCGAGCGAATCGGCGCTCGATCCCGGCCTTCCCGTAGCCGTGAAAATCAGCAAGTCCCCGCCGTCAACGAGGCCGAAGTTGAAGCCCGCAACGGTAGTCGCCGCCTGCTGTTTGCGAACGAGCGCCTCGTAGAGCCGCGAAGACCGGCCCGAACCGATGACGCTGCCGAGAAGCGAAACCACCGGCCCCATCTTGTCTCTGGCCGGCGGAACGCGGTAGGCAACGTAGACGCGCGGCGCCGGCGCAAGAGGATCCTCGACAACGAACCGCTGCTCGCGGCCGATCGTGGCGGGCAGGCTCATGTTGGCGAGCTTCGGCACGGCGGGACCGCGTGCGATTCCGCCGAAGTGCTTACGCACGAGGGCCTTCGCGTTTGTTACGTCAATGTCACCGGCGACCACCAGCACCGCGTTGTTCGGCGCATAGTAGGTCTTGAAGAAGTTCTGAACGTCAGAAAGCGACGCCGCCGAAAGGTCGGCCATCGAGCCGATCACCGTATGGCTGTAGGGGTGAGAGGCGGGGTAGGTGGAGGCCAGCATCTTCTCGACCCAGGTACCGTAGGGCTGGTTGTCCACACCCTGGCGGCGCTCGTTTTTCACGACTTCGCGCTGGTTGTCGAGCTTCACCTGGTCGACTGCATCGAGGAGGTTCGCCATGCGGTCGGCCTCGAGCCACAGTGCCAGCTCGAGCTGGTTCGAAGGTAGCTGCTCGAAGTAGTTGGTGCGGTCCCAGCTGGTGGTGCCGTTGATATCGGCGCCGCCGCGTCCGCCTGCCGCCTCGAGAAGACCGAAGTGCTGGCCCTTGGCGACGTTCTTCGAGCCCTGGAACATCATGTGCTCGAACAGGTGCGCGAACCCGGTGCGCCCGTTCTGCTCGTGCTTCGATCCTACGTCATACCATAGGAGCACAGCGGCAACCGGAGTCGATCGGTCAACGTGATAGATGACGTTCAGACCGTTGGCCAGCTGTTCCTTGGTGAAATCGATACGCAGCTCGGGGCTCTTGCCGCCTTTCGCATTTCCTGTCGCCTGTGCGCCGGCCGTAGCCGCCGCGAACAGGAGAGAGACCGCATAGTAGCGGAGTTTCATGCTTCCTCCATTCGGGTTTGATTTCGTATTAGACACCGGAATCGGCCCGCTGGACTCCCAGCCGGCCTGGCAATCCGTCAGGGCTTCTTCGTTCCCAGCTTTATCGAATCGGGATCGATCATCAGG
>JACCRL010000186.1 GCA_013813605.1 Gemmatimonadaceae bacterium | reverse complement strand
TGAATCAGCGAACGGTGAGAGTGAATCGCACGCGGGTCCGGGGAAAGGACGCGGCCATCGACGCCGCCCTGGATGCATTCGCCGGCGAAGCAAGCCGGGTCCCGGGCGTGGCGCGGGTTGATCGTTTCCGCAATCTCATCGGGCCGGACACTCTCACGGATCCGGTCGCGCGCAGGTGGTCCCACCAGTTTCCGCCGAAAAATGGCGTCGAGCTCGCAATCACGCTCACACCGTTCAGCATATTCGGGAGTATCGTCGCGACACATGGCTCGCCGTACGATTACGACACCCATGTCCCGCTGATTTTCTATGGACCTGCCTTCACTCCTGGCCGGTACTCCGAGTTTGTACGTACCGTGGACCTCGCGCCCACACTGGCGCAAATCACCGGTGTCGTGGCGGGTGAAAAGCTCGACGGCGTCGCGCTGAAACAAGCCATCCGCTAGCCACAGGCGGCGACGAAGCCCGTCACCGCCGGCGGCCCCGAGCCGACGCCCTCGTCGTGCTTGAAGAAGACGTACGCCTCGCTCCACGCCTGCCCGTTCACACACTTCGCCCACTCGCCGAGCGCGGCGGCGTCGTAATCGAGCTTGTGGAGGCGCAGGTATCCCCACGACGACGTACAGACGACGGGACACCTGAAGTCGTCCTGCTCGGCGATGCACATCGCGATGTCGCGGTCGCGCATCGCGCTGAAGATCTCTTCGTCGAACCAGCTCTCGTGGCGGAACTCGAACGCGTAGCGCCGGTTCTCCGGAAGCAGCCCAAGGAATCCGCGGAACCGGTTCACATCCTTCTTGAGATTGGGCGGAAGCTGGAAGAGAATCGGACCCAGCTTGTTGCCGAGCGCGGACGTCGTCTTGAGGAGGTAGTCGACGAGATCGGCTGATTCCTCCTTGAGTCGCGCGTAGTGCGTGATGCGCTGGCTCGCCTTGATCGCGAACGCGAATTCCTCCGGGACCTGTGACGCCCAGTCGAGCAGCACCTCGGCTTTAGGCAGGCGGTAGAAGGTGTTGTTGATCTCCACCGCCGGAAACTTGCCGGCGTAGTAGCCCAGCATCGCGTCAGCCTTGAGGTCGGCGGGATAGAAAGAGCCCTTCCACTCCTTGAAGGCGTAGCCGCTCGTCCCCGCGAGAAGCTTCACGACGCCTTACGCTTCTTCTCCGCCTTCTCCTTCTTCGGCGTCTCCGGCTTTTCCTTGGCGAGACTGGCCTTCAAGGCTTCCATAAGGTCGAGCATCTTGGTGTCGGCACCGGGCACGACATCAGCGGTGATTTCCTGGCCACCAACCTTGTCCTGAATCGCCTCGAGCACGCGCTCGCGCACCGTGTCACGATACTTGGCGGGCTCGAAGGCGTCGTTGGACGTTTGCTCGATGAGGAGCTTGGCGAGCTTGAGCTCGCCTTCCCGCACCTCGCCCGCCGGGACGGTGACTTCGGTGGTGGGGCGGAGCTCGTCGGAATAGAGCAGCTGTTCCATCACCAGCACACCGTTGTTCGGCCGGAGCAGGACCAGGTGCTGCTGACCGCGCGCCGCGTACTGCCCCAGGCCCGCCTTGCCGGTCTCTTTCAGTGCCTCGGCCAGCAACCTGTAGGCGCGATCGCCGTTCTTGTCGGGACCGAGATAGTAAACCTTGTCCAGATACTCGCGGTCGACGGAAGCCAGCGGCACAAACTCGATGATGTCGATCGTGCTGGTGGCCTTTTCCTCCAACGCTTTCAGCTCCTCCGGCTCGAGCACGACGTACTGGTCCTTGGCGAACTCGTAGCCCTTTACCGTATCGGCGCGGGTGACAATCTCGTTGTCCTTCGGGCAGATGTACTGCTGCTTGAGGCGAGTGCCGCACTTCTTGTGCAGCATGTTGAAGGAAACGCTCGCCTTCGATTCGGATGACGAGAAGATGTTGACGGGAACGGAGACGAGTCCGAAGGATATCGTTGCGGTTGCGATTGATCGAGCGGCCATTGATCTGGGGGCTGGTAAGGAAAGGCCAGGGTTTACCCGGGCCGCATTACGGCTGTCGAAGACTGCAGCTGAACTCTTATGCCGCCCACGGATGAGCGCAAGAGCTTGCGGTTACGAGGAGGTGACCCAGCGGCTTCACCGCCCAGCAACCCGGCACCACGTGGACCAGTGGCAACCTAGTCACGAGTCTGCTACACAGCCATGAAGCAGTTAAACACTTTGAAGGCTGCCCTCGTGGGTCTGGCGCAGCTATTGCCTGCTGCCGCGCACGACAGGCGATTCAGGAGACAAAATGCCAAATCAACGACGGGAAGACATGCTTCCCGGCGACACCGTTCCAATTTCCACGCGCAGGGAGTTTCTGCGGCGCGCTGCGATCGCCACCGCGCTGGTTTCGCCGGCCGCGTTCACAGGCTGTCACGTCCTCGGGGCCGCAGGAAAGAACAAGCTCGACTTCGGCGACGATTTCGGGCTACTCAATCTCATGCTGGTTCTCGAAACGACGGAAGTGCGCTTCTACGAGCGCGTCATATCCGCCCCGCCCCGTGATCTCAGGCCGGGTGAGTTCGAGATCCTGCGAGACATCAAGGCCAATGAGAGGCAGCATCTCCGCTTCCTCAAGCGCGCGCTGGGTCCGCTGCGTGTAAAGGTACCCGCGTCCAACTTCAGCTCGGTCGACTTCACCAGCCGGCGCAGCGTGCTCGAGACGGCGCGCAACTTCGAGGACAACGGCGTCGCGACGCTGAACGGCGCGGGCAGACGGGTGAAGCTTCCCGAGTTCCTCACCATCGCGGGCAAGCTCGTCTCGGTCGAGGGCCGCCACGCGGCATCCCTTCGCGACATGCTCAATCCGGGCAGCCGTGATTTCGCCGGCGACGATGTCGTCGATGAGAACGGACTGGACCGCGCCATCACTCCCGATGAGTCGCTCAGGCGATCCAGCAAGCTCCTCGTCAATCCCCCCCGCATCGTCGGCATCTAGGAGACAATGACAATGACACCCAAAAGATTGCTGGAAGCCGATCCGGAGCTCGAGCAGCAGCTGCTCACGCGTCGCGAAGCGATCGGGCGCGGCGCAAGGACATCGTCGTCGGTCGCCGCCGGGCTCGCAATGGGATCCGTTCCCGTCGCGCTCGCCGCCGTTGCGAAGGATGCATTCGCGCAGGGCGGCCTGCCCGGAGTGATCGTCGACGTGCTCAACTTCGCCCTCACGCTCGAGTACCTCGAGGCGGAGTTCTATAACAGGGGCCTCGCCGCGCCGGGACTCATCAGGCAGGAGTGGAGAGCGCAGGTCGACCAGATCCGCAAGCATGAGGACGCCCACGTTGCGTTTCTCCGCCGGACGCTGGGTAGCCGTGCTGTCAACAAACCGACGTTCGACTATACCGCCGGCGACGGCAGCGGCAACGGGCCGTTCCGCGATGTCTTCACCAACGAGCGCACGTTTTTCGCCGTCGCCCAGGCGTTTGAGGACACTGGTGTGAGGGCGTACAAGGGACAGGCTGCGTACCTGATGGACAACCGCGACATTCTCGTCGCCGCCTTGCAGATCCACTCTGTCGAGGCCCGCCACGCTGCACAGATCCGGCGCTTGCGCAACCAGAAGGCGTGGATTGTCGGCGATTCACGCGGCGATCTGCCGCCCAATACGCAGGCGATCTACGACGGTGACGACAACCGCTTCCACTTCATCCTCGCCCAGCCGGCGAGCGGCATCAGCATGACGCACAGCTTCGACGAGCCGCTCACCAAGGGCCAGATCCTCCGCATCGTTGCTCCGTTCATCGTGGGGGGCGCACCATGACCCGCGTTTCATGCAACCGGTCGCTGGGCATGATGTCCGTGGTTGGCGGACTGATCCTCGCGTCGGTTATCGCACCCCGGCTCGGCGCGCAGAACCTGGGACCGTTTCGCCAGCTGCTCGCGCTCGAGGGCTCGTATCAGCGCCTTCAGCTCGATGCCGGTGAGGGAAGCGACCGTGTTGGGCTCGACGGCTACGGTGTTCGCCTCTGGATCAACCTCGCACCCTTTTCGGGCCCGAGGCCGAACCTGATCGACAAGACGGCGATCGCGCTGGCCTACTCGACCACCTTTCGCGGCGACGACCAGATCGGCACCCGGCAGTACGGGGCCGAGCTCAACATGTATCCACTGCATGTGCCAATCGCGAACCTGATCGACCCCTTCTTGATTCTCGGAGCGGGCGCATTCAGGATCGACAACAGAAACAATACTAGCGTCGTGGATGGCGCCTTCGCGGCGGGATCGCGGAGCTATTTCGCATTCTCGCCGGGTCTTGGCATCCGGATTCCAATTCCAAACCGGCTGCAGCTCCGTCTGGAGGCGCGCGATCTCATTCTCTTTAATAGAAGGGATGGCTCCGGCGACAGCCGCACGTCGCAGAGTCCGCAATTCATGGCGGGGGCCGGCCTGACCTTCTAGGCTCGCGATTGGGATAGAAAGAACGCGGGGGTCGGAATTGTTTCCGTCCCCCGCGTTTCGTAAAATCGGGCACCTCTTTCAGCGACTTCCACGTTGCGCCTCGCACTCGTTCTCGCGCTGTCACTTCTTTCTGCTGACGCCGCGCCTCTCCACGCGCTGCAGGCCGACTGGGCCGGTCTCTCGCGATATCGCGAAGCCAACGCCCGTCTTGCTACGCCTGGGCGACAGGAGAGGCGTGTCGTGTTCTACGGGAATTCGATCACAGAGAGCTGGGCCGGCTACTTCCCGGGCATGTTCCCCGGCAAGCCGTACATCGGTCGCGGGATTTCCGGGCAGACCACGCCGCAGCTGCTGGTGCGATTCCGGCAGGATGTCGTCGCACTCCGTCCGAAAGTCGTCGTGATTCTCGCCGGCACCAACGACATCGCCGGCAACACCGGGCCGTCCACGCTCGAGATGATCCAGGATAACGTTCGCTCGATGACGGAGATCGCGCATGCCAATCGAATCCGCGTCGTGCTGTCATCGGTGCTGCCGGTCCACGACTATCCGTGGCGTCGCGGTCTTGAGCCATCGGGTAAGATCATCGCATTAAACGCGTGGATGAAGATCTACGCCGCCAGAGTCGGCGCCACTTACCTGGATTACCACTCGGCGATGGCCGACACGCGACAGGGCCTGCGCGCCGATCTCAGCAACGACGGCGTGCATCCCACCGAGGCGGGCTATCGCGTCATGGCGCCTCTCGCCGAGAAAGCGATCGCGGCCGCACTCCGCCGCTAGCGCAAAGCGCGCGCGGTTTCACGCTGCTCCAGCCGCCTTCCCCGGTGTACATTCAGAACACCCACTCAATCTCAGGAGATTCCGGATTCGCTGGCATTCTACGCTGGTTGTCCTGATCGCGCTGCCCGTGCTTTCGTGCGGGAAGGTTGCGAGCGATGCCATTTCGTCCGCCCTGCCCACACCAGCGCTTCCTCCCCCCGCGGAAGGGGAAGTGCTGTTTGCCGTTGGCGACATTGCCAGCTGCAGGAATGATTTCGATGAGGCCACCGCGAAGATCCTCGATGCCCACCCGACGGGAACGATAGCACTGCTCGGCGACAACGTTTATGAGACCGGCTCCGTCAGCGAATTCGCGAATTGCTACAATCCGACGTGGGGCCGTCACCTTTCCCGGACGAGGCCATCGGCGGGCAATCACGAGTATCAGACAGCTGGCGCGGCCGGATATTACGCGTACTTCGGCGCAAGGGCCGGTGATCCTGAGAAGGGCTACTACAGTTACGACGTCGGCGCGTGGCACATCATCGTGCTCAACAGCAATATCCGCCGCGACGCCGCCTCGCCGCAGCTGAATTGGCTGCGGTCCGACCTGCAGGCGAACATCAGCAAGGCGTGCACGCTCGCGTACTGGCACCACCCGCGCTTCAGCTCGGGTGACCACGCCAACGACGACTCACAGGCTGCCTTCTGGGAAGCGCTGCATGCATTCAACGCCGATGTCGTCCTCGCCGGGCACGACCACAACTACGAACGGATGGCGCCGCAGATGCCAACCGGCGTCCGCGACGATGCTCGCGGAATCCGTCAGTTCATAGTTGGAACCGGTGGTCGCGAGCTCCGCGGGCTCAGATCCACCGGAGGGAACAGCGAGGTTTTCAACTCGAACACTTTCGGGGTGCTGCGGCTTGCACTTTCGCCAACCGGCTATGCGTGGCAATTCCTGCCCGTGGCCGGTCAGTCGTTCACCGACTCGGGTGCCGGGACCTGCCACTAGTAGCCAACGAGCTCACGTTCTGGAGAAATCCAGTGCGCGGCGGCAACCCTCGCCACCAATGTAGAGTCCAAGTACCAGCGCCAACAAAGGCTGGACTCGTGCGTAGTGCTAGTGTGAAACCTGGGATCCATGTCTAATATCCGTTCGCTCATCCTCGGCTGCCTCGCGGTCGCCTCGATCACCCTGTGCCCGGCGCCTGTTTCCGCGCAGCAGCTGGATGTCATTCGTGGCACGGTTACCGGCCCCGACGGACGGCCGCTCGAGTCCGTCAAGGTTACGGCAACGTCGGTTTCCGGCAACGTCAATCGGACTGCACGCACCGACCGCAACGGTCGCTTCACAATCACCTTTCCGGGCGGCGAGGGCGATTACTTCGTCGAGTACGCCGCCATCGGGTACGGCGCGCGCCGGTTTCAGGTAAAGCGTACAGCCGATCAGGAAATTCTCGTCGCTGACGCAAGGCTGAATCCGGCGGCCGGTCAACTCGACTCGGTGCGTGTCGAAGCGCAGCGCGACCGTCCAAACAGGAATGACAATCGCGCTGACATCAGCGGTAGCGAGCGCCCCGTGGACAACAGCGGCGTACCCGCTGACCAGCAGGGCGACATCGCGGCGATGGCGGCGTCCATGCCCGGCGTCCAGCTCGTGCCCGGATCGGACGGCGACCCTTCCGGATTCTCCGTGCTCGGTCTCTCCCCGGACCAGAACAGCACCACGCTCAACGGCATGCAGTTCGGCGGGTCGAACATTCCGCGCGACGCCGCGGTTTCGTCATCCCTGGCGACCACGCCCTACGATGTATCGCGCGGCGGATTCAGCGGCGCGCAATTCAACGTCCGTGGACGTCCCGGCTCGAACTACATGCAGCGCACGGTGAGCGTCAATCTCGATGCGCCTCAGCTCCAGTGGACCGACCGCGCCGCGCAGTCCCTCGGCCAGCAGTACAACAACGTTTCGCTCGGCGGGCTTTTTTCCGGCCCGATCAAGTACGACCAGTCCTTCTACAACCTGTCGTATCAGATCGGGCGTCGCGCGAACGACCTGCGCACCCTGCTCAACACCGACGCGCTCGGGCTCCAGACGTCAGGCGTCGCCGCCGATTCAGTCGCGCGCCTGCTCGGGATTCTCCAGAAGTACAACATTCCGACGGTGGTGGGTGCTCTCCCTTCCGACAGGCTCGGGCAGCAGGGCTCGTTTTTCGGGACCATCGATGTCGCGCCGCCAAGCTCTTCGACCGGGCAGTCGTTCAACGTGTCGTTCAACGGGAACTGGAACAGGTTCACGCCGGCGAGTTCGCTCACGAGCGAATTTCCCGCGCACAGCGGGGATCGCACCAACTGGAACGGCGGACTTCAGGCTCGTCACGGCACTTATTTCGGAGTCGGGATTCTCAGTGAAACCTCCGGCAGCCTGACCCGCTCGCGCAACTATTCGAATCCGTATCTCGAGATGTCGAGCGGGACGGTTCGCATCAGATCCGTATTCGATGACGGTACCTCGGGACTCAAGACGATCGCGTTCGGCGGCAGCCCCAGCATGAGCAACAGCTCGACGAACACGGGCGCCGAGCTGTCCAACCAGCTCTCGTTGTTCAGCGGCAACAACAAGCACCGGATCAAGTTCACGAGCGAGATCCGCCGCGATGGATTCAACCAGGACCAGCAGACGAATCTCCTCGGGTCGTTCTCTTTTAATTCGCTCGCCGATCTCGAGGCGAACAGGCCCGCTGCATTCAGCAGACAGCTGTCGCCGCGAGTGCGTAGCGGGAGCCAGCTGATTGGCGCTGTCTCCCTCGGGGATTCGTATCGCCGCACAGACAATCTTCAGTTGCAATACGGCGTTCGCGTCGATGGCAATCGCTTCACGTCGATGCCGGACGCCAATCCCGAGCTCGAACGAGTGTTCGGGGAGCGCAATGACCGCGTGCCGAACAAGGTCTACTTCAGCCCGCGCGCCGGGTTCTCCTATACATACGGAACGGCCCCGGAGATCGCCGGTTTCATGGGGGCGGTTCGCGTTCCGCGCGCCGTGATTCGGGGTGGGATCGGCATGTTCCAGAGCACGCCCGGCACCAACCTCATCGGCTCGGCGCTGGACAACACCGGCCTTCCTGGCTCCCTGCAGCAGCTGTTCTGTGG
>JACCRL010000176.1 GCA_013813605.1 Gemmatimonadaceae bacterium | reverse complement strand
GCCGGTGCCTGGCGACTCGGTCGTCGGCTACGTAACGCGTGGGCGCGGCGTGAGCATCCACCGCGCCGATTGCCCCAACCTGCTGATGCTCGTACAGGAACCCGAGCGCCGGCTGGACATCGACTGGAAGGAATTGGAGGGCGAGAAGTTCATGGTCCGTCTGGCGCTCGAGGCGACCGACCGGCGTGGACTTTACGCGGATCTGGCGACCGCCGTTTCAGCGACGGGAACCGACATCCGCAGCTTCGAGCTGCACAGCGCCGACGGCCACGTATCCGGCGAGCTCGCTGTCGAGGTAGGCAACCTCGCCCACCTGCAGAAAATCCTCAAAGCAGCGCGGCGCGTCAAAGGTGTGACCGAAGTCGCCCGGCGCGAACGCCTCACCAGCGATGTAAGGAATGTCGAAAGCGGAGTTTGACCTCCAGGCTCCTTTCAAGCCCGCTGGTGACCAGCCGCGCGCGATCGAGGAGCTGACGCGCGGACTCGAGCGCGGCGACCGCTTTCAAACGCTGCTCGGCGTGACGGGGTCGGGAAAGACGATGACGGTGGCAAACGTAATCAGGAATTTCGGCCGGCCGACGCTCGTGCTCTCTCACAACAAGACTCTCGCCGCCCAGCTTTACGGTGAGATCAAGGGCTTTTTCCCGCACAACGCCGTCGAGTACTTCATCTCGTACTACGACTACTACCAGCCCGAAGCATACGTACCGACGACGGACACCTATATCGAGAAGGACGCCTCGATCAATGAGGACATCGACCGCCTGAGGCTGCGCGCGACATCGAGCCTCATGGAGCGCAACGATGTCATCATCATCGCGACCGTGTCCGCCATCTATGGCCTCGGCGACCCGCGCAGCTACCGCGAGCAGATGGTAACGCTGACGCGCGGGCAGAAGATTCCGCGCGACGAGATTCTTCGCTCGCTGGTCAAGATCCAGTACTCGCGCAACGACATGGGTCTCGAACGCGGCACGTTTCGCGTGCGCGGCGACACCGTCGAGATCCTGCCCGCCTATGAGGAGCAGGGTGTGCGCGTCGAGATGTGGGGCGACGAGATCGAGAAGATCAGCAAGATCAATCCGCTCACCGGCGACACGATCGCCGCACTGGATAAAGCGGCGATATACCCGGCGAAGCATTTCGTGACGTCGCGGCCGAAGATCGAGCACGCCGTCAGCCTCATTCGCGAAGAGCTGACGCAACGGCTGCAGGAGCTGCGCACGACGGGCAAGCTGCTCGAGGCGCAGCGCCTCGAATCGCGCACGAACTTCGACATCGAGATGATGCTCGAAATCGGCACGTGCGCCGGAATCGAGAACTACTCGCGGCACCTTTCCGGACGCGCGATCGGCGAGCGGCCGGCGTGCCTGTTCGATTACTTCCCGGAGGATTTCCTCGTCGTCGTCGACGAGGCGCACGTGACCCTGCCGCAGATCGGCGGGATGTTCAATGGCGATCGCGCGCGAAAGCTGACTCTCGTCGAATACGGATTCCGCCTGCCCAGCGCGCTCGACAACCGGCCGCTGATGTTCGACGAGTTCCTGTCGCTGACGCCTCGCGCGCTCAACATCACCGCCACGCCCGGCGAGATCGAGCTGCGGCTGTCCGAAGGAGCCGTCGTCGAGCAGATCATCCGCCCTACGGGCCTCGTCGATCCGGAGATCGAGGTGCGCCCCGTGCGCGGCCAGGTGGATGACCTGCTGAACGAGATTCACATCCGCGAGCGGAAGGGCGAGCGCGTGCTCGTCACGACCCTTACGAAGAGAATGGCTGAAGATCTCGCTGATTACCTCCAGCAGATGGGGGTGCGCGTCCGTTACATGCACGCCGACATCGACGCCATCGAGCGCATGGAGATCATCCGCGGCCTGCGGCTCGGCGATTTCGACGTTCTCATCGGCATCAACCTCCTGCGCGAAGGTCTCGACCTGCCGGAGGTCTCTCTCGTGGCGATACTCGACGCCGACCAGGAAGGATTTCTCCGCAGCGACCGGTCGCTCATTCAGACCGTCGGCCGTGCGGCGCGGCATCTCAGCGGGCGCGCGATCTTCTACGCTGACCGCATGACCGGCTCGATGGAGCGGTGCATCGGCGAAACCTCGCGGCGGCGCGAGATCCAGACAGCTTACAATCTCGAGCACGGCATCACGCCGGTGAGTGTCGTCAAGAGCACGGACCAGGTGCGCTTCATCACCCGCGTCGCCGACGCGCGCACGGAGCGCGAGGCGCGGGAATCGGAGAAGGGACGCCGCGTCGCCGAGACTACGTCGAGCTATTCGGCCAAGGACCTGCCGGCCCTCATCGCGCAGCTCGAGGGACAGATGCGCGACGCCGCCACCGCGCTCGATTTCGAGATGGCGGCGCGGCTTCGCGACCAGCTGTTCGAGTTGAAGGCGAAAAGCGGCAAGCAGGATCCAAACAGGAGCTCGCTGGCCGCACTGCACGGCCGCTAGATGCCCGCGCACCGTCACATCGTTCCCGCGCGCGCCGCGTCCGGTCAGCTCACCGTGTCCGAGTCCGAGCTGGTGGAGTGGGGGGAGCATCTTGGCCGGTCGTCATCGCCGCCCCTCCTCGTCACCATCACCGGCGAGCTCGGCGCGGGGAAAACGACGCTGGCGAAGGCAATCTGCCGCGGCTACGGCGTCGGGGAAGATGTGACCAGCCCAACGTACTCCATCGTGCAGCAGTACTCCTCCGAGCGGTCCACCGTGTACCACGTTGACCTCTACAGGCTCGAATCGTCGGACCAGCTCACCAACATCGGGTGGGACGAACTGATCTCTGCGCACGCACTCGTTCTCGTCGAGTGGCCGGAGCGAGCGGGGGCGCGATTGCCGCAGAATCATCTGCCGATCGACCTTTCGTACGTCCCTGACGACCCGTCACGCCGAATTCTTCTCGCCGGATGAGAGACGGATTCACCCTCGTCATTGAAGGCGCGACGGCGATGGCCAGTGTCGCGCTCCTTGCCGGCTCCGAGGTGGTGGCCGAGCGAACCGTCGGCGCGCGTGATGCGGCGGCACCGGGCGGCGGCGGCGCGGAGCTTCTCATGCCGGCGGTTGCCGACTGCATGAACGAGGCGGGCGCAAAGGCGAGTGCGATCGGTCGCGTCGTCTGCGGAGCGGGCCCGGGAAGCTTCACCGGCCTCCGTGTTGCCGCTTCCATCGGCAAGGGTATCGCGGTTGGACGCGGCGTGAAGATGTACGCTGTGTCGTCACTGCTGCTCACGGTAACCGGTTCGGTTTCCCCGCTTGCGCCGGGAGATTACACCTCCGTGCTGAGCGCGATGCGCGGCGAGTGGTTCGCGGCGGATGTCCAGCTTCGCGATGGCCTTACTCCAACGGTAGGCACGGCCAGACGCGTTACGGCTGAGGAGCTCCGCGCCTCGTCCGAGCGGGGCGGGGCGGGCCGGCTCATCGGGCCTGGCCAGGAGATAGAGGCGTTTCCGCACGCCCGCGGGGTCGCGCTGCTTCTCGACGGCAGCGCGCTCCGCGAAGTCGACGTCGAGACGTGGGAGCCCGACTACGGACGCCTTGCCGAAGCACAGGTTAAATGGGAAGCCGCGCACGGCCGGTCATTGTCGTCGTGAGCGTCATACGTCTGGCCCAGGCCGCCGATGTGGACAGCGTCGCTGCAATCGAGAAAACATCCTTTGGCGACCCGTGGCCAAAGGCTGCGTTCAGGAGGCTGATCGGCGATCCGTTGGCTATCTTTCTTGTCGGCGGCAACAGCGAAACTCCAGTCGATGGGTACACCGTCGCCGTCGCCGTCGGTGGTGAGGGTGAGGTGCTCAACGTTGCCGTCTCGAGCGAGGCGAGGCGCACGGGTTTGGGAGGAAAGCTGCTCGACGCGGTCCTTCTGGAGCTACGCGCGCGGGGGGTGACGGTCGCTTTCCTCGAGGTACGTGATTCGAATGCTTCGGCGCGCGGCCTGTACGAATCCCGCGGGTTTGCGCAGGTGGCGCGCCGTCGCCGCTACTACGTCAATCCGGCAGAGGACGCGCTCGTAATGCGCGCGGCACTCGCGCCGCTGTCTCCTGACGAGACTCGGAGCGGCAGGGAAAAGTTTGCTGATCTTTGAAATCGTTGGCTTGCGGATCGTCCGCAGCCTTTCCGTACCATTCTGGGCGAGCACCGAACCATCGCCAGGAGGAAGCCTGTGAGTCGAAGCGTGAACAAAGTGATCCTGATCGGAAACCTGGGCAACGACCCCGAAGTCCGGTCCACCACCGGCGGAAGCCGCGTCGCCTCTTTCTCGCTGGCGACGAGCCGTACCTGGAATTCAGCGAGCGGGGAAAAGCAGGAAAAGACCGAGTGGCACCGTTGCGTCGTCTGGAATACGAAGGGCACTTCACTCGCCGACATCGTCGAGAAGTATTGCAAGAAGGGCGACAAGATCTATGTCGAGGGTCGGATCGAGTACCGGCAGTGGCAGGACAAGGAGAACCAGACCCGCTACTCCACGGAGATCAACGTCCGCGAGCTGACGATGCTCGGCGGCGGCCGGAACGCGTCAGGCGGAGGCGGAGACTTCGACGCCGACGGCGCGTCGAGAAACCGGGCACCGGCCGCGGCGGGTGCGAAGGGATCGAGCGGGTCAGGCGGGGCCGAGTTCGAGGATTTCCCTGGCGCCCTCGAGGACGCTGATGACGATCTCCCCTTCTAGGGGGTCGGGATCTGGGCGTTGCCTGGGTAATTACAAAACTGAAGTTGTGAGCCTTAAGCTTGGCAGTTTTAAGCTTTAGAGCTCTGCAAATGGCCTGATAGGCGCCCTGCAGGGGTGGGCCCCCGAAAGAAGCTTTTCGGTGGGCCCATCTTTTTTTCCTCTCACGACAGGCCCCTAAGCTGAGCGCGTGGCGTCGTTAGCTGACCGCTCTCAACTTCAGTATTAGAGGGCCCCCCGAAGCGGATAACTCCTTCCCGGCCCCGGTGTTAGCACCGCCCCGTGACCTTCGGTCCCGAAAGCCCGTCAAGTAGGTTGACCGGCCCTACCCCCGGTTTTCAACCCTTTGCAGCCCCACGGAGCTCGCGTGATTGGTCAACTTCGGAAGTCGTCAATAAATCCCGTTCGTCATTGCCTGCGTGCCCCGGCGATGGCCCTCTTCGGCGGACTTCTCGCGTTCGCGGTGCCACGGGCCGCTCAGGCGCAGGAAATCGTTCCCGCGGATACGACCAAGGAAGTCGTTCACACGGTGAGAAAGGGCGACACTCTGTGGGACCTTGCGCAGACCTACCTGAAGGACCCGTTCCGCTGGCCGGAGATCTTCCGCCGCAACACAGCGGTTGTCGAGAATCCGCACTGGATCTATCCCGGCGAAGTGATCCGCATCTCGGGCAGTGAAGTGCGGGCCGATGCCCTTTCGCGGGCTGACAGCGCCGGCCTCGTCGTCTCCACGATCCGCACCCGCCCAGCGGGCGCGGCAGCCGAGCTTACCGTGTTCGCGTCGCCGCTCAGCCGCGCCGCGGCCACAATCGGCGCCCAGGTCGTCGGCCGCTCGCGCGCGCCCGGCGTTCGCCGCGGCGAGGTCGAAGCCGCCCCGTGGGTCGATCGCAGTGGCGGCCCAAGGGGCGCCGGGCGAATTGTCGCAAGCGTGGATCGCCCCGGCATCCGCACCAGCACGGCCGAGTCACGCTATCAGCTGAATGATCGCCTTTACATCGAGGCTCCGAGCGGACTGCGTCCACGCCTTGGTGACCGCTTCATCTCGTACGTCCTCGGCAAGGAAATCACCGAGGTCGGCCAGGTCGTGATCCCCACCGGCATTGTGCGCATCGAGGCGGCAAATGCGGGGCAGCCCCTGGAAGTCCGGATCATACGCCAGTTCGGCGAGATTCGCCTCGAGCAGGCGATCCTGCCCCTCAACGAGGATTTCTACCCGACGGCGTCGGCGGTTCAGATCGCCAACGGACTTCCCGGAAAGGTGCTCTATGTGCACCGGGAGCCGGTGTTGCCATCGATCCAGTATTACGTAGTGCTGTCACCCACCGCGGGTAGCGGAGTGCACGTCGGTGACGAATTCAGCTTCATCGATGAGTCAACGGGCCGCGAGGACGAGCGTCCGGCGCCGCCAGTGCGCGCCGCGATCGGACAGGTTGTGCGAGTTACTCCCTATGCGACGACGGCAATAATCGTCAATCACACCCAGCCGACCGTGCGCGACGATATGACCGTTCGCCTGAGCGCGAGGATGCCCAGATAACAGCAGGGGGCTAAATTACGGGCGATTATGTCAGCGATCGCCCAAGCCGCCGCACTCACGCCCCATCCGGGAGCCAGTCTCCCGTGAGCCTCTTCCCAATCGCGCTCGATGGGGATGGCATTTCCGTCGTCGTCGTCGGCGGCGGCGACGTCGGCACTCGCAAGGCTCTCGCGCTTGCCGCGGCGGGGGCGAGAGTGCGCGTAATCAGTCCTGACTTCACCGCCGAGCTCGAGCGGGCTGGTGCCGACAATATCATCACGCTCGAGCGCGCCCAATACACGGCCGGAGCCATCGGAGTATCTCACCTCGTCGTCGCCGCGACTGATTCGGCGGCGACGAACATGGCCATTGCGGCTGACGCCCGCCGGCAGGGAGTGCTCGTCAACGTCGTCGATGCGCCCGGGGAAGGGAACTTCCAGACGATGGCAATGCACCGGTCCGGCGAGCTCGTGATCGCAGTCTCGGCGGGAGGGGTTCCGGGAGCCGCACGCCGCATCCGCGACGACATCGCATCCAGATTCGACGAGCGCTACGCCCGAGCGGTGTCGGCGCTGGCCACGCTTCGCACAGGCTCCCGGGGGTCGAACGGCAATGCGTGGAACGAGGCATCGTCGGCGCTGCTCGGCGAGGACTTCTGCGCGTCGGTCGAGAACGGATCTTTCGAGAAGCGGGTAGCCGCGTGGGGCTGATAGTCGCCGGCGTCAGTCACCTCACTGCTCCGATCGAGGTGCGTGAGCGACTTTCCTATCGCGCGCAGGAAGCGAGTAGCGAGCTCGATCGGCTCCGCTCGAGCGGGGCCATTCGCGAGGGCGCGGTACTGTCAACGTGCAACCGCACCGAGTTCTACGCTGTCGAAAATGACAGTGACGCATTCCCGCAGATACTTGCAACGCTGTCGCGCCGGCTTGCCGGCGACGGCACCCCGTTCGTCTACGCACACCGCGACCGGAAAGCGGCGCGCCACCTGTTCCGCGTCGCCGCCGGGCTCGACTCGATGATCCTCGGCGAGGCACAGATTCACGGCCAGGTAAAGGAAGCGTGGGAGACCTCGCGCGCGTTCTCCGGCCCAATACTGAACCGACTCTTCCAGTCCGCGCTGCTGACGGCGTCCCGCGCGCGCGAGGAGACCGGGATCGGACGCGGCGCCGCGTCGGTGAGCTCGGCAGCGGTCCAGCTCGCGAAAAAGGTGCTTGGCTCGCTCGCCGGACGCCGCGCTATGATCCTCGGCGCAGGTGACGTTGCCGAGCTGGCTCTCGAGTGTTTTCTGAAGGAAGGAGTGAAGGTCGCCATCGTTGCCAACCGCACCTTCGACCGCGCCGAGACGCTGGCCGACCGGCACGGCGCAACGGCGATGCATTACGAGGAATGCTGGGCAGCGCTTGGCGCGGTCGACGTTCTGCTGTGCTCGACAGCGTCGCCCGTGCCGATGGTATCGGTTGAGCGGTTGCGCGCGGCGGCGGCCCTTCGCGCCGGGCGTCCGCTCTGTGTGCTCGACATCGCGCTGCCACGTGACGTCGAGGCGGGTGCGGGCGCAATCGAGAACGTTTTTCTTTACGATCTTGACGATCTGCGCGCCGCCGCCGTCGCCAACCTGCAGCGGCGCGAGCAGGACGTTCCCGCCGCCGAGTCGATCATTTCCGGAGAAGTGGAAAAGTTCTGGGAATGGGTCGCCGGCCTCGTCGCCGTTCCTGTTGTGCGCGAGTTTCGCGAGGAGATGGACCGGCTGCGCGCTGCCGAGCTTGCCGCCGCAATGCGCCGCATCGGGCCCGTGTCGCCTGAGCAGGCCGAGGG
>JACCRL010000175.1 GCA_013813605.1 Gemmatimonadaceae bacterium | reverse complement strand
CAATGAGTGCGCGCGCGACGTGGGGCCGGCCAACTGCGCCACCCGCCGACTGCTCGAGGACCTCCTCGATCGTGATCGCGATACCAAGTGCATTGAGCCTGGCCACTATCTGCCGCGCGCGGCGTTGGCGCATCTCGCGAAGCTCCCCGAGCCGCGCCTGCAGCGCGTCGGACTGGGTTACATGCAGCGCGAGCAGGTGAATCTCGTGATCGTCCTCGAAAGCGCTGAGCTCCACCCCCGGCACGACGCGCACTCCGATCCGCTCACCGGCCTCCTTCGCAGCCATCAATCCGTCAACGGTGTCGTGATCGGTGAGCGCAATTGCGACGAGGCCACGGCGGTGCGCCGCTTCGATGACCCGCTCAGGCGGAAGCGTTCCATCGGACGCAGTCGAATGTGCATGCAGATCGACGTACCCCGGCCCATCAGCGGATCCGGGCGCATCTGGACTCACCGCTCGTAACCGGCCTCGGGCGAGGTAAAACTGGGCTGCGACTGGTCGAACAGCTCGCGGATCTGTGCATCGCCCAGCTCCGCGAACGCCTGTTCGCGCGACCGCGTGCCCTGCGGCGAATACCGCGTGACTCGCACCTCGCGGTCTCCGCCGCTTCCGCGCGTGAACATCAGCGCGTACTCGTCCTGCGTGTACTGGGTGATGTAGCCCGATGGATAAACGCTCCATTCGTGCCCATCCACGGTCAGCGATCGCGCCGGCACCTAGAGCTCCACTTCGCGGTAAACCCGCGACGGATCGAGCATCTTGTGCGGCGCGTTGGCGTGGGCGACGGTGAGCGTCGTCTGATCGTCGGCCTCGGTAAACTCGATGAAGGCGCCGGGAAGAGCGGCCTCCTCGAACACCCAGAAGCGGCAGTTCGCAGCGGCGAAATGGGAGTGAAGCGCGCGGAGCTTCTCCTTGTAGTTGGCGCGTTCCGCAAGCGGAACGGTGGAGCGCTGTATGGTGAGCGAGCGTGGCATGCGTAATTGGCGGGAAGGTGGATTGCGTCCTGTGGTGTGAGCGGAAAGCGCGCGCCTACAACACCGCGTCGGGAAAGCTCTCGATCGTCTTTTTCACGAAAGCGAGGAACTGGTCGGCCACGGCACCGTCGATGACACGGTGGTCGAAGGAGAGGGAGAAGTACGCACAGGTGCGAATTGCGATTGTGTCCTCGCCATCGGTGCCGGTAAGGACCTTGGGCCGCTTCTCGATCGCCCCCACGCCCATGATCGCGACCTGCGGCTGGTTGATGATCGGCGTCCCCATCAGCGACCCGAACACGCCTGGATTGGTGATGGTGAAAGTCCCTTCCTGAACCTCCTCGGGCGAAAGCTTCTTTGCCCGGGCGCGCGCGGCGAGATCGTTGAGCGCACGCGTGATGCCCGACAGCGACAGGTCGTCGGCCCGCTTGATGACGGGCACGATCAGGCCCCAGTCGAGCGCCACAGCGACACCGATGTTCACCTGCTTTCGATAGATGACGCTGTTGCCGGCGACCGACGAGTTCATGATCGGAAATGCCTTGATGCCTTCCGTCACCGCCTTGATGATGAACGGCATGTACGTCAGTTTCTGCCCCGTCGCCGCCTCGAACTCGGCGCGTTTTTTCGCGCGGATTCGTACCACGCGCGTGAAGTCGATCTCGATGAACGACGTGACGTGTGCGGACGTGCGCCGCGAGGCGACCATGTGGTCGCTGATGAGCGCGCGCATCTTGGACATCGGTTCGACGGTGTCACCAGCCCACGGAGTCGGGAGCGGGAGATCGTGGGCACCGGCCAACCGCCCTGCCCCGCTTCCTGCCGTCGGAGCGGCGGCCCCGGACTCGATGAAGCCGAGGATGTCGCGCTTCGTCACTCTGCCCGCGATACCCGATCCTGACAGCGTCGCGATGTTCACTCCATGCTCGGCGGCGATTTTCCGCACCAGCGGAGAAGATTTGGTACGCAGCCGGTCCTCGAACGAGTTGCCGTTCCCCGCGTGCGACGCGGCGATTGCGGGCGCGGCGGGCCGATGCGTAGAACTCTCGTTGGCGGGCGTAACTTCCCGTTGGGGGGTCGCGGGCGAGCCACCT
>JACCRL010000143.1 GCA_013813605.1 Gemmatimonadaceae bacterium | reverse complement strand
GCACGCGCGTGACGATGGGCAGCACGATCGGCTTTGTCGGCATGACCGGTTACGCGACCGGCCCGCACCTCCATTTCGAGGTTCTCGTCGGCGGTGTGCAGCGCGACCCGCGCCAGGCGCTCGCAAGCAACTCGGGAGATCCTATTCCGGCTGGAGAGCGCAAGCTGTTTCAGCGCCTGAGAACACAGACGCTCGCCGGCCTGAGCCAGGCTCGCGTGGCATCAGCGGCGCCAATTACCGACTAGGTCAGAGAGTTTCGGCTTCCCTTATCTTCAACCCGGGCCACACGGTCCGGGTTTTTCGTTTCACCTCTTTCGAACTCAATGGCCTCGAGGATAATCAGGCGCGATGGCGATCTGCCGCGGCGCTCGCTGTGGAACAAGCTCCGGGATGTCGCCCTTACCGACGTAACCGTTGTTGCGCGGGGGGGCTCGATCCAGGACTCGCTCGGCCGGCTGGAGGAGATACTACTTGAAGCCGACTTTGGCGTCCCCGTCACAATGCGGCTCGTTGCCGAGATGGAAGGACTCGCGCGGCGCGGCGCGATCAAGACCGAGGAAGCCTTCCTGACGGCCCTGCGCGGCTCTGTCGAGGCGGCGCTGCGCTCTGGTAGCAGCGCGCCGGGGATAATCAGGGCCGAGTCCGCCCCGACCGTCATACTCGTCGTGGGAGTCAACGGCGCCGGAAAGACAACCTTCATCGGGAAATTCTGCGCACTCCTGCGGGCGAATGGGATGTCCGTCCTCGTAGGAGCAGCCGACACCTTCCGGGCCGGGGCGATCGACCAGTTGCGGGTCTGGGCCGAGCGTACAGGTGCCGGCTTTGTTGGCGGCAGTCAGGGCACTGACCCGGCCTCAGTGGCGTTCGACGCCGTTGATGCGGGAGTCAGCCGCGGCGTAGATGTCGTCGTCGTCGATACCGCCGGGAGGCTGCACACCAGCACGGCACTGATGGACGAGATGAAGAAGATCAACCGCGTGATCGCGCGCCGCCTTCCCGGGTCACCGCACGAGACCCTGCTCGTCCTCGACGGGACGATCGGCCAGAACGCGGTCGCCCAGGCGCGCACCTTCGCTGAGGCGGTGCCGGTGACCGGGATCGTCGTGACGAAGATCGACGGAACCGCCAAGGGGGGGATTGTCGTTGCCGTGCACGAGGCCCTCGGCGTGCCCGTCAAGTTCGTCGGCGTTGGGGAGCAGGCAGCCGACCTCGTCGCCTTCGACGCGGGTGACTTCGCCCGAGAGGTGCTGGAGGGGTAGATGGCGGGCGCCGAGACGGGGAAGGGCCGCGGAGGCAAGATCTACCTCGACATGCCCGTCACCTACCTGAAGGGCGTTGGGCCCGCGCGCGCCGACGCGCTCCGGCGCCTTGGCGTCATCACGGCGCGTGACCTCCTCTTCCACGTGCCGAGGCGGTACGAAGACGCCAGCACGATCTCGCCAATTGCGTCGCTGGAAACGGGCATGGACGGCACCATCATCGGCCGCGTGATCTCCAAGGGCATCATCCCGACCAGAAAGGGTCTGAGGATATTCCAGGCTGTGCTCAGGGACGACAGCGGGATGATAGAGGCGTCCTGGCCGGGCCAGCCTTTCCTCGACCGTCTCATCGACAAGGGCGATGTGATGCTGCTCACCGGGAGCGTGCGATTCTATCATGGACGCCAGCTGCAGCCGCGGGAATACATCCAGCTCGGGAAGGACGACGAGGGAGTCAAGGGCGGCAGGGTGCTGGCGGTTTATTCCGCCACGGAGGGCCTTTCGTTCAAGGTGATCCGCGGCATTATCGATTCGCACCTCGAGTCGCTGCTCGGGCTCGTGCGGGAGTACCTGCCGCAGGAGATGTTGCGCGCTGCCGGCGTTCCCGCGCTTCCGGAAGCCCTCCGGATGGTGCACCGCCCGGGCAGCATCGATGAGGGCGCGCGCGGGCGCAGCCGCCTCGCTTTCGAAGAGCTTCTGTTCGTCCAGATTCTCCACCGCCGCGCGCACGATCTCGCGCGGGAAAAGAGAAAAGGCGTCGCGTTCGAAAACCGACGCGAGCTCACGAGCGCGCTCAAGCAGGCGATGCCCTTTAAGCTCACCAACGCTCAGACCGGCGCCGTGCGGGAGATCTTCCACGACATGTGCAGCGACCGCCGCATGCACCGGCTCCTGCAGGGCGACGTCGGCAGTGGCAAGACGATCGTCGCGCTCTTCGCCGCGCTACTGGCGATGGAGAACGGCTATCAGGCGGCGTTCATGGCGCCGACCGAGCTGCTCGCGGAGCAACATGCGCGAACGTTCACCAGCCTGCTGGATCCGCTCGGAATCGCGCCCGTTCTCGTCACCGGAAGTCTCAAGTCGAAGCAGCGCCGTGCCGCCGCCAAGCTGCTCGGCACGACCGATCCGGTTCTCGCTGTCGGTACGCACGCGCTGATCGAGGACGCAGCGGTTTTCGGCAGGCTCGGCTTCATCACCATCGACGAGCAACACCGCTTCGGTGTCGAGCAGCGTGCCGCGATCTCGGCAAAGGGCGAAGCGCCCGACATACTTCTCATGAGCGCGACGCCCATTCCGCGGTCGCTGGCGCTCACGAAGTACGGTGATCTCGATGTCAGCACGCTCGACGAGCGGCCCGCGGGTCGCCTGCCTGTCACGACTGTGCACCGCCCCGGCTCGGCGCGCGAGCGCGTGCTCCAGTTTGTTGAGCGTGAGACGGCGAAGGGGCGCCAGGCGTACATCGTCTATCCGATCATCGAGGAGTCGGAGAAGCTCGACCTGAAGGCGGCGACGATAATGTTCGAGCAGCTTTCGGCGGGGCCCTTCAGCGGCAGGCGCGTCGCACTGCTCCACGGCCGCATTCCCGCCGAAGAGCGCGACGCGACGATGCGCGCATTCCGCGCCGGGGAGATCGACATCCTCGTGTCCACGACGGTAATCGAGGTAGGAATCGACGTCGCCAACGCGACTGTGATGCTGATCGAGCATCCTGAGCGGTTCGGCCTTTCGCAGCTGCACCAGCTGCGCGGCCGTGTCGGACGCGGCGCCGAGGCCTCGTGGTGCATCCTGCTCGGCGATGTCGGCGAGGAGGCCTTCGAGCGCCTCCGCATCTTCGTCGAGACCGACGACGGATTCGAGATCGCGCGTGCCGACCTCGACCTGCGCGGGATGGGGAATCTCTTTGGCGAGGAGCAGAGTGGAGCGGCGACTTTCCGCGTCGCCGACCCGATCCGGGATGAGGAGCTCAACGTGCGCGCCCGCGCCGCCGCCGAAACGCTGCTCGCCGCGGATCCGGAGCTTTCGTCGAAGGCGAACGTGGGAATCCGAAAAGTTCTCAGCGCACGTTACTCGCGCGCGATGGAGCTTTTCCGCGTCGGTTGAGAGTGCTACCGGCGGGGGTTGGCGAGTCGGCGCTTGATTCGCTCGAGCTCGGCGTTAGCCGTCTCCAACTCCGTCGTCTTTCGGGCCAGCTCGTCGCGAAGGGCGATCACCTCCTCTTCACGGGCTCGGGGCTCGGGGCCGCGCGGTCCGCTCGCCGGCACCGCCGTCGTGAGGCGCGGTCCGCTCGCCGGCGACGCCGTCGTGAGGCGCTGCACCTCGGCGACGACGGCCGTTCGCTTGAGCACACCGGCCTCCTGCACGTAC
>JACCRL010000142.1 GCA_013813605.1 Gemmatimonadaceae bacterium | reverse complement strand
TTATTTGACTTCGAGAACGCCCATCATCCCGTGATCTTCATGATCGAGGATATGGCAGTGGAACATCCACTTCCCGGGGTAATTGTCGTACCGGACGATGATGCGCGCCGTCTCGTGCTTCGGCACGTTCACCATGTCCTTCCAGCTGCGGAACTTCTCCGCCACTCCGTTGCGGTCGAGAACCTGGAACTGGAATCCGTGCAGGTGGAACGGGTGGTCCATGCCGACGACGTTCTCGATCGCCCAGATCTCGGTGGCGCCGAGGGGGGCGGTGAAGTCCACGCGGCTCATGTCCATCTTCTTGCCGTTGATCATTCCCTGCGAGAACACGATCGTCCGCGTCGCCGTCGCCTTCGCGATATCGAGCGGGGGAATGGCGCGGAACACCGCCGGTATCAGCACCGGCGCGGGGGGTGGCTCGCTGGTAGTTTCGACGGTCAGCAGATCGCGCGTCGTCTTCCAGTCGTCGGGACGAGTCTGCGGTATGTATCGATCGTAAGGAAGCGCGCGGAGCACACGTCGCTCGCCCGGCTTGTCAGTGCCGCGGACGAGCAGCTCCACCCGCTCGCCGGTGCCGAGCACAATCTCCTTCGCATCGACCGGGTGCTCGAAGAGGCCGCCGTCGTTTCCGATATGCATGAACGGATGGCCTGGCATCGCGAGGCGGTAGACGCGTGACGCTGAGGCGTTGACGATGCGCCAGCGCTGCACCTCTCCGCGCCGGATGCGGATCGTCGGCATCACCTTGCCGCTGACGAAGAGCACGTTCCCTTCCCGTCCGTTCTCCTCGTCAACCGCCGCGTGGTGCGACCGCGGCTCCGGAAAATCAATCGAACCATCGGGGTTGAGCCGGTTATCGGAAAGAATCAGCAGCTTTTCCGCGATCGACTTCGGCAGCGGGTCGTCGGCCGCGCGCACGATGATCCCGCCGTATAGTCCCTTCGCAATGAGGAATCCGGTGCGGTGATCCGGGTGTGGATGATACCAGTAGGTGCCGGCTGATCCGGGCCGCACCGTGAAGACGTAGTCTCGTGACTTTCCAGGCGCGACGGGATGAAATGGGCTGCCATCGGCCTCGAACGGCAGGTGGATGCCGTGCCAGTGAATGGTGGTCGGCTCGTCGAGATCGTTCCTGAAGTGCACGATCACCTTGTCGCCTTCACGCACTTCGAGCGTCGGGCCCGGTACGCTGCCGTTGTACGCGTACGCCTCCGTCATCTTTCCGGGCATCAGCGAAAGCCGCGTCGGTGCGGCGACGATGTTGACTTCAACCGTCTTCGGCCGCGACGATCTGTTCACCAGCAGTGGCGGGTTCAGGCTCGCGACATCGGCGGGCAGCGCGTGCGCACTGCCGGGACGAGAGGCAGCGCCGAGCGTGACCGACGATGCCAGCAGCGCGGCGAGCATGATCTTCTGAATCAGGATACGCAATTCCAGGGTGGCGACCGTCAATAATAGCACGACCCTGCGCACCAGCCAAACACATTCTTTTTCGATACAGACGTTTGTTGACTTGCTGTCTGGTAACATCGAACGTGTGGTATTTCAGTGTGCGTGTGCAGCGCCCGTCGTCTTGCTGCGCCGTTCGTAAGCACTCAATTTTCTGTCGCCGAAATCCACCCGTAGCAGGAAGAACAGGAGACGCCATGAAACACAGTGACCGATGGAATGCAGGGCTCGCGCTCGCGGCCGCCGCCATCATCTCGGCGTGCGCGCCAGCGGTAATGGTCAATCAGCAGAGTGAAGAGCAGGCAATACGCGCCGTCAACAATGAATCGATGGCCGCCTTTGCCGCACGCGATGCTGACCGGGTCGCGGCGATATACGCGCCCGATGGGGTTCTGATGACGCCGAACAGTCCGCTTGTATCCGGCCAGAGCGCGGTGCGGGCGTCTCACGCGGAGTTCTTCAAGATGCCGGGCCTGTCGGTCAACTGGACGCCGACGCGGATCGATGTGACCAGTCCGACGACGGCGACCGAGATCGGCACCTATCGAACGGGCTTCGACACCCCCAGCGGGCGCGTCAACGACAACGGCAATTACACGACCTCGTGGCGGAAGATCAACGGTCAGTGGAAGGTGGCAAGCGACGCAGTCGTGAGCGCCGTGCCGATGGCGATGCCAATGCCGATGCCGATGGATCACGCGATGGCGATGCCGATGGATGCGCCGACGATGGAGATGCACGCAAGCAATGGCCTCACGTGGCGTCCGTTTCAGCCGGCAGGTTTCCCCGCCGGGGCGAAGATCGCCTTGATGCACGGCGATCGGGCGAAGGCCGGCGATTACGCGTTGCGCGTGACTTTCCCCGACGGATATGAGTTCCCGGTGCACTGGCACACCAGTGGTGAGCACGTGACGGTGCTGTCGGGAACGTTCCTGATTGCCATGGGTGGGAGTGGCGACCGGAGCGCGGTGCAGGCGCACGGTCCCGGATCGTTCCTGTATATGCCCGCTCGTACAGCCCATTACGGTGGCGCCCGTGGCGAAACCACCGTTCAGCTCCATGGTAACGGCCCCTTCAAGCTGACGTTGGGAACGCCGTGATTTCGTAGGGGACTTTGCTCGATTGGGTAAGCGCCAGGCCGCCCGAGGACCTGGCGCTTACCTCACATGCTGTCGAGCAGCGGTCGCAGCTTCCCCAGGATTTCCTCCGTTACGTCCTCCGGAAGCCTGCAGATACGCGACGCTTTGCGCGCTTTCCAGTCGAGGCTGCGCAGCTGGTCGGAGAGTACCGCGCCGCTCAGGGGTAACCCTGTCGGAAGCAGAACCTCGAAGGGATAGCCTTTTACTCTACTGGTTATCGGACAGAGGATGGCCAGCCCGGCCCTTTCATTGTAAGCCTGAGGCGAAAGCACGACGGCCGGACGGCGTCCAGATTGCTCGTGCCCCGCCTGCGGGTCGAAATCCAGCCAGACCGCCTCCCCTCTTTCCGGAACGTACTTCCTCCTGCTACCGCGGGAAGTCACCAGACTTCCCGCCCGGCAGCATCCCCCCAGTCAACTTCCCGGTGCCTGTTAGCGGGAGTGATTGCACCAACCATTTTCTCGAGTGACCACTGTTTCTTCGCCGCGCGGACAACCAGCGCGCCGTCTCGAACCGCGATATCAACGGCGGTCTTCTCGCCCAGCTCCGCCTCGATTGCCAATGCCTTGGGGATGCGGACGGCGAGACTGTTACCCCAGCGCTGAACCGTAGAAACCAGGAGAGCTCCCGCGTTGTATATACATTGTATATATAATACGGCGCTCTGGTTTGCACCACCCGATTTACCCCTGCCTGATCAAAGCCCCGCTGGCCCCGCAGCCCGCCCCGCGCCGGGACCCGAATAAAAGGGGCGCAAACGGGGTTACGGCAGGATGGCTCGATTCGTCGACTAGGGTGTATGGAGAGATGAGGATTTCTTCCCGCCCCTGTCCGAACGTTCGATGAGCGAAGCGATGCAGCCCACACACAACTCCAATCTTGAAGCAATCCGGCAGGCGATCTCGACGCGCCTGCGTGCGAGCTGCGCGAACCTGTCGGATGAGGAGTTCGGCAAGCTGGTGACGAGGATGGCGTTGCTCGAGTGGAAACACCTGAACGACGCGACCCCCACCAGCCAGATGCTCGCCCGCCGCGCGGGCTGAACGTAGCTCCCGCCGCACGTGAGTTAGGAAGTCCTGCTTGCCCGGCGCTCTCCGCGGCGAGTAGCATTGCGGGGACCGGGACCGGGAGAACTGATCGTCGACAGAGCTGATGTGAACGAATTGCCGCAGTGGGAGCCGAAGCGCCCCGTATTTGGTCCGGGTATGGTGCTCGTTGCCGTGGCGCTCCTTACCCTTGTATTCGCTGGTTACTGCGCGAGCAGGGTGCTTCCCGGTGGCCTCATCGGCGGAAGCAAGACGAGCATCACCCATGATGTTGTTGTGCAGCAGATCCGCGCCGTGGCCAAGCTCGTGTCGAGCGAGGCGACCGTGCGCGACGTCATCGTCTACCAGAACACATGGTACGGCTCGACCAAACGATCGCTCGTTGTCGTGACCGGCCGTCTCTTCGCGGGAATCGACCTGCGCGACAATCCCGACGTGGCGATCGATCATGCGAAAAAGGCGATCACGATTCGGCTGCCGCAGGCGAAGCTCATCGCGGTCGAGATCCGCGACATGCACACCTACGACGAGCGCGGCGGGCTATGGAATCCCTTTACGCGGCAGGATCGTGACGCGATCCAGAGCCAGGCGCGGGCGCAGCTGACGGCGGCGGGTGCGAAGCTCGAGCTGATACGGCACGCCAATGAGAGCGCGGTGGAGGTGCTTCGCATGTTGTTGGCGAAGGATGGCTACACTGTCGATGTCGCCCTGCGCCGCGCCCCTTGACGTTGTACGGACAACTGCCGTACATTGGTGGTAGGGGAGGACATATATGGCAAATGCCGCGAAAACCGCGAGACTCGAAGCCCGTATCACCGCTCGCCAGAAGCGGTTGTTCACCGAAGCTGCCGATCTGTTCGGAGAGACGTTATCCGAGTTCGTGATGCGCGCCGCGGAAGCACGGGCGAATATGGCCATCGTGGAGGAGAATTTGTCCCGGTTGACGGACAGAGACCGGGCAGCCTTGATCGATGCGTTGGCCAATCCCCCGCGACCAAACAAGGCACTCCGGCGGGCGTACCGGGAGTATCGCGCGAAGTTTGATTAGTTGATTGGCAAACCTGGTTGGTTTCCCGCATTTCGAGCCGCTCGGTGCCCAGCACGACCGCGCGGCGTTCTCGTGCGGGACAGCCGAGCTGGACGAGTATATCAAGGTCCTCGCCGGCCAACATGCGCGAAAGAAGATTTCGACGACGACGGTGCTGCTGGTGGATGGCCCACACCGCATAGCGGGTTACCACAGTCTTTCCAGTACGCGACTCGATCTCGGAGAGCTTCCTCCTGATCTTGCCAGGCAGTACCCGCGCTACGCGGAGGGAATCCCGGCCACGCTTCTGGGTCGGCTCGCGGTAGACCTTTTCTATCGGGGTCACGGCTGGGGGGAAGCACTTCTCATGAATGCGCTTGAGCGGTCATACATGGCCACCGGTGTAGTTGCATCCGCATTCGTGATCGTCCGGGCAATTGACTCGGCGGCGACTCAATTCTATGCGCGGTACGGTTTCTCCGAATTTCCGGGAGATTCACGCAGGCTCTACTTGCCGATGCGGACGGTTCAGCATCTGGTAGCGGGTCCCTGAGCGGCCAAGCTCGGACAACGAAGCAGGTCTGGGCGTGACCTGTGCCCCAGAGCTTGATTTCGTCGTGACTGATCACGTCCATGAAC
>JACCRL010000133.1 GCA_013813605.1 Gemmatimonadaceae bacterium | reverse complement strand
GCCAGACAAGCGGATTATCGAAGCCCGCAAACCGCGGATCGCCGCCGAACCCTTCGACCCGCGGAGAATTCGAGGAGCTGTCGAACGCCAGCTTGAGAAAGAAGCGCGTCACGCCGATCGCCAGCAGATTGATCGCCACACCGACGACCACCTGGTTCGCGCGGTAGCGGATGGTCGCCACGGCGTGGATCATCGCGAAAATGAGCCCGCCGAACATTCCACTCAGCACGCCGACCCATGGGCTGCCTGTATAGTGTGTGCCGAGCGCGGCGCCGAACGCGCCGCTCAGCATGAACCCCTCGAGCGTCAAACTGACTATCCCCGCCCGCTCGGCGATCACCCCTCCGCTCGCCGCAAAGAGATAGGGAATCGAGATGCGGAGCATCTGCGTCAGAAACGAAAACGGATTCATGCGTCGTTCCGTTTCCGCGCACTGCGCAGGATGCGCCGCACCTCGGGCACCGACATCGCCACCGCCAGGATCACCACACCCTGCAGCACATCCATCATCTGCTTCGGCACGAAGGCATGGATGGCGAGTCCGCCCTGCGAGAGAGTCGCGAAGAACAGCGCGGCGATGATCACGCCAACGGGGTGGTTGCGGCCAACGAGGGCAACGGCGATGCCGAGGAACCCGGCGCCACTCGCAAAGCCCTCTTCATAGTAGTGCTTGTAGCCGAGCACGTAGTTGATGCCGCCGATGCCAGCGATCATGCCGGAGACGGTGAGCGCGCGCAGCCACGTGCGGCCGACGCTGATGCCCCCGTACTCCGCCGCTTCCGGCTGGAGACCAACTGCGCGCAGATCGTAGCCGCCGCGCGTGCGGAAGAGGTAGAACCACACTGCGAAGGCAGCGAGCAGCGCGACGATTATTGCGAGGTTTGCCGCCGAGCCGCGGAAGGCGGAAGACATGTCGGCGAGACGAGGCAGAACACCGGCCCTGATCTCCGGAGTGTGCAGCGTCTCCGGGACGTGAAGGCGAGTAGCGATGAACCAGTTGAGGAAAGCCAGCACGATGAAGTTGAGCATGATCGTGACGATCACTTCATGCGCGCCGAACTTCGTCTTCAGCACTGCTGGTATCGCCCCGACCGCTCCGCCCGCGGCGCCGGCGGCAATCATGCACAACAAGAGCGCAAGGATGAGCGGGGTTCCCACTGGCAGTGCGAGTCCAACCAGCGCCGCCGCGAACCCTCCCGACGCGAGCTGGCTCTCGCCACCGATGTTGAACAGCCCAGCCCTCAACCCGAACGAAACAGCCAGTCCGGTGAACGACAGGGTCGTCGCCTTGTACAGCACCTGGCCGAAGCCGTACGCATTCCCCCACGTCCCTTCGAGCAGGAGCCGGTACACGGCTGCGGGCGACTGGCCGTAACTCAGGATAAGCAGGTCGCCGCAGATGAGCGCAACCAGGAGTGCAACGAACGGCGGCCAGAGCGCTTCTTCGGCCTTTCCTCTCAGCGATGCGTTCAAGCGGCGTCGCCCTTTCTGGTGCCGATCATGTACTCGCCCAGTGATTCCTCGCTCGCCTCGGTGGCGCGCATGACGACGGCGAACTTGCCGCGGTACATCACCGCAACGCGATCAGACAGCGCGAGCACCTCGTTGAGCTCCGCCGAGACGAGGAGGATGGCCTTGCCAGCGGTGCGCGCGGCGAGGAGCTGCTGATGAATGAACTCGATCGCACCGACGTCGACGCCGCGGGTCGGCTGCGATGCGAGAAGAACGGAAAAGTTGCGGCTCATCTCGCGTGCGACGACAACCTTCTGCTGATTGCCACCCGACAGCGCGCGCGCGGGAAGCTCGCTGTTGGCGGGACGAATGTCGAAAGCCTCGATCTGCTTCATGGCGTTATCGCGTACCCGTGCACGATCGATGACTCCGCGCCGCGCGAATCCACGCTGTACGCCGAGCACCAGGTTGTCGGCAACCGAGTACTCGAGCACCAGTCCGCGGTGATGCCGGTCCTCAGGAATGTGCGACAATCCCGCATCGTGCCGCTCGGCAACGCTCCGCCGCGTGATGTCCCTTCCATCGATCACGATCGCGCCCCCGGCCGGCATGCGAAGGCCAGAGATTCCCTCAATGAGCTCAGTTTGGCCGTTGCCTTCCACCCCGGCGATGCCGAGCACTTCGCCCGGCGCGACGGTAAAGGTGACGCCGTCCACGGCGCGGGTCCCGCGCGAGCCGACTACTACAAGATCCCTGACCTCGAGACCCCTTCCACCGGCCGGCGTCGTCGACGCGCCCGCCTCGACGCGCTTGCCGGCGCTGAGCGACACCTCACGCCCCACCATCGCGCGCGCGATCGCGGCGGGCGTGGTGCCGGCGGTTTTCATGCGCTCGACGGTCTGCCCCGCGCGCATCACGGTGATCGTGTCGGAGAGATCGACGACTTCGTCGAGGCGGTGCGTGATCAGTACAATGGTATCGCCCTTGTCGCGCAACCTGCGCAGCACGGCCCAGAGTTCGCGTACCTCCGGTGGGGAAAGCACCGCTGTCGGCTCGTCCAGCACCAGGATCCGCGCGCCGCGGAACAAAGTCTTGAGAATTTCGACGCGCTGTGCTTCGCCGACGGAGAGCTCCGAAACCTTGCGTGAGCCATCCACGACAAGGCCGGTTTCCTCGCTGAGTGATTTCACATCGGCTGCTGCCCGCGCATAGTCCAGCATGCCGTTGTTCCTCGGCTCGGCACCCAGAACCAGGTTCTCGGCGACGGTGAGCGTCGGGACGAGCATGAAGTGCTGGTGAACGATGCCGATTCCCGCCGCGATCGCTTCATTGGTCGACCAGCCGGTTGCATCACGACCGTTGACCTCGACCTTGCCGGCGTCCGGCTTGAAGAGGCCGCCGAGTATGCGCATGAGAGTCGACTTGCCGGCGCCGTTCTCGCCGACGAGGGCGTGGATTTCGCCCTGTCTTACCTCGAGCGATGCGCCCCTGTTCGCCTGGATGGCGCCGAACGCCTTGTCGATCCCGTTCATGAGGATCGCGGGAGTCGTCACCGGCGATGAAGCAGCGGTCATCTCTCGGTCGGAACCTTGATGCGCCCCTCGATGATGTCCTGCTTCAGCGCCTCGACGCGCGCGCGGACGGCGTCGGGGATGAGTCCCTTGTTGCGGTCGTCGTAGATGTAGCCGACACCGCCCTCCTTGAGGCCGAAGGAGTAAACGCCACCCTTGAACGTGCCGGACTGCGTGCGCGAGATCGCGTCGAAGGTTACGGCGTTCACCCCCTTGACCATCGACGTCAGCACGCGACCCGGCGCTTCGTCGTTCTGATCCGAATCGACTCCAATCGCGAGCTTGTTCGTCGCGCGCGCGGCCTCGAAGATCCCCTGGCCGGTTGAACCGGACGCGTGAAAGATGACCTCCACTCCCTTCTGGTACTGGCTGAGCGCGAGCTCCTTTCCCTTGCCCGGATTCTTGAACGCCTCCGGGGTGACGCCGGCGTACTGGGCGATGACCTCGCAATCGGGGCAGA
>JACCRL010000129.1 GCA_013813605.1 Gemmatimonadaceae bacterium | reverse complement strand
GATCGATGCGAAGCTGCCGCTGGACGAGGAGACGAACCGCGTGCTCGACACCTTTCGCGCCGTGCGCACGATCCAGGACGAGCTCGGCGAGCGAGCGGCAAGCACCTACATCGTCTCGATGACGACGGATGCGGATGACCTGCTCCGCATCCTGCTTTTCGCGCGTGAGACAGGGCTCGCCAATGTCGCCGCGGAACCGCCAGTGTCGCGGCTCGACGTGGTGCCGCTCTTCGAGACGCTCGCTGATCTCGAGCGCGCGCCGTCCGTCATGCGAGCCCTGCTCGACAATCCGCTCTACCGTCGCCAGCTCGCCGCGCGCGGCAACCGGCAGGAAGTGATGATCGGCTACTCCGACTCGGGAAAGGATGCCGGCATCCTCGCGTCTTCATGGGCGCTGTATCAGGTGCAGGAGGAGCTCGCCGCGGTGTTCCGCGATGCGAAAGTAGAGCTGGATCTCTTTCACGGCCGCGGCGGGAGCGTCGGACGCGGGGGCGGATCGCCCGTCGCGCGGGCGCTGTCCGCGCTGCCACGTCGTCGAGCGCGGCGCGATGGACGCTGGCGTGCTCACGAACGTCCATCAGGTAGCCATGGAGCCCGTGAGCGCGCACCAGCGCGACAACGGGATCGATGGTGGCGCGGCATGCGTTAAGGGCGCCAGCCCTGACGAGCGTTTCGCGCACCAGCAAAAGGTCGTGCTCGAGTTGCGCCGCCTCAGTGTATGCGGCGGGATCTGCGTCTGTCCTGCCCGCGTCGCGCGCGGCAGTAAGTCGCCTCGACGCGGAGACCCGCGCCGCCATCAGCGACAGCTTGAGGCGCACCGGCTCGTCGGCGTTCCGGAGCCGGTTGGCCTCGCACACTTCGGGGAGGAACCTGCAGTCCGACTCGATCGACGAGCGCAGCTCGTCGGCGGCGGGCGCGATGGTCTCCGACACCGACAGCCGCTCGACCAGTCCGGCAAGGGCGCTCGCGTAACGGCCGAGCATGGCATAGCTGGCGCGACGCGCGGTGGCGACGGTGACGTCGGGAGTAACGAAGGGATTGCCGTCGCGGTCGCCTCCCACCCAGTTACCGAGCTTGAGCGGCACGATCTGCTGCACGGCCTCGGAGGTGACGCCGAACTCCTGCTCGAAGGCGCGCACGAGCGCGTCGCGGGCGCTCCCACCCGCGTCGAGCAGGCGCGTTTCCAGGTACCAGAGCACCGTGCTCACCTCGTCCATCACAGAAGGTCGGTCCTGACGCACCTCGCTGGTGATCCAGAGCAGCTCCACCTCGCCGTCGAGCTGTTCTTCCATTGCGGTACGCTCGGCGATCGGCACACCCTCGCGCGCGAGCAGAAGCTCGGCGACGCGGGCCTGGAGCGCGAGCAGCGTGCGGCGCGTGGACTCGGTGGGGTGGGCGGTGAGGACGGGGCGAACGTCGAGCGCGAGCAGCGCGCGCTCGACCTCAGCGGCCTCATGACCAGCATCTCGTAACCCGCGCATCGCCCAACGTGCGGAACCGCGCTGCGGCTCGGCGTTGTCAGCGGTGCGGTATGCCCTGGCGCGGCGGACGCGGTGCACCTGTTCGGCGGTGTTGATGAGCAGAAAGAAGAGCGTGAAGGCGCGCGCCGTGACCGCACTCCGCTCCAGCGGGAGTGCATCGACCTGGTCGAGAAGTGCGTCAAGCGATGGGGCGCCCGGCTCGCCGTGGCGCCGTGCGCGACACGCCTGGCGCAGCGTTTCGACCGTCGCGAACGCCACTTCGCCCTCGATCCGGCGAATGACCCGGCCGAGTGAGGCGGCGAGCCACCGCACGTCGTCGTGCAGTGGGATGTCCTCGTTGCGTACCGCGGGATCGGCGAGCACCCCCGTGCGCGGATCGGTAGTCAAGGCGGGGCTTCTGTCACCTGGTTGCGTGGGTATCGATGAACCGTGTGCGCTAACATTAGCGCGCCAGTCTGTCCATCACCGGATCCCGGTTGGAAAAATAATCGCGCGAGCTCAGCTCGACCCTGATCTCAGGCTCCATCCATTGCCGCGTATCGCCGGGAATGTTCTCGTGATACCGGTTGGAGATGCTGATGATGGCTCCACTCCAGGGCAGCTTGAGGTTGTTCTCCTCGCCCACAAAGTTGGGTTTCGAGCTGCTCGGTTCTCCCACGAAGATCGCGCGTGTCCGCTTGTCCAGCTGGGCGATGAAGTTCTGGGCCGCCGAGAACGTGTTTCGTCCCGTGAGCACGTAGAGTTGCCCTGCGGGAACCGCCGACTCCCAACGCGTCAGCGCATCGATGATGGGCGGATAGAGATACGAGTTGCCGCCATTGTTGTGCCTTACGTCGAGCACGACCTTCGCCGGCCGCGTGCTCGAAAGAGCCGAGTCGAATGAGGCGCCGGCCTGCTTCAGCGTCTGGGTGTCATCGTCGCGGACCTGGTTGAACTGAACATAGAGCGAGCCGTCTGACTGTGGCGACATCCAGAAATTCCTATCGACTGAGCGCAGCCACATCGGGATAGGGGGCGCGCCGGCAAGCCGCGAGGATATGAGCTTTGGCACCCCAGTCATCGGCGGTGGAGGCACAGTGGCGAAGCGGATGCGCTGGACTCTTCCAGCGCGGTTCTTGAGCGTAACGGGAATTCGCTCTCCGGGGCGCACGTCGGTAACCGCCTCGAGAACCCCGCGCAGATTCAGGAACGGCGGGCCGATCCACTTCCATCCGAACGGATTGTCGGAGCTGATACCGGTCTTCATTCGCTCGAGAACCACTGCTGCCGGCGTAGTTCCGACTGCGACTAGACGGGATCCGATCCACTTCTCGAAACCGGGCTGGGCATCTACGACGAATAGTCCGTCGGAGA
>JACCRL010000126.1 GCA_013813605.1 Gemmatimonadaceae bacterium | reverse complement strand
TTACGTGACGGCGGCCAATGGCGAGGTGATCGCATTCACCTTCCTGTACAACGGACGCGACCGTTGGAGTGCGAAGGCGATGATCGACGTCATGAGCGAGACGCTGGCGGGGTTCGGCAGATAGCGGAATGATCTGCGCATGACGGTAATAATCGCTTAGCCCCCTCCAGACTGCCTTAAATACGACTGTTTTGGCATTTTTCTTGTAAGAGGATTGCGAATCCAGCGGGATTTTCCTCGCGGTGTTTTCATAGTTTACCATGGCTTACCGAACATTCGTAGACAGCGACGCGGCTTACTGGCAGGTGTGGGATGTGCAGCCGACGAGAATCGAGCAGCGCCGGACGGACCGTCGTCACGCCGTAGCGTCGCGCTGGAGGGGAGAAGAGCGCCGGACCGGCGGCGACCGCAGGCAAACCTCGCAACGCCGCATCACGCTGTCTTCGGGATTCAGCGAGGGATGGCTGACCTTTGAGTCGCTGACGGAGAAGCGCCGGCTCACGCCTATCCCGGCCAACTGGGACTGCTGCCCTGAAGCCGAGCTTCGTTCCTGGTGCATGCGCGCGAAGCGGATCGGGAAGACGCGGAACGGCTACGTCGCCTAGGCAGTAGCTCCCGCGGATGCCACAGCTGCATTCGCCCGCCGGAGCCCTCTGGGTCCTCCAGGCACTCGTCTCCGCCTTCCTTGCGATTCTTTTTCTTCAGTCGGGCATCGACAAAGTCGTCGATCGGAAAGGGAATCTCGCCTGGCTGACTGGACACTTCGCGAAGAGTCCGCTCGCATCCAGCGTCGCGCCGATGCTGACGGTGATCACCATCCTCGAGGTGGCGGCGGGAATTCTCAGCGGTGTCGGTTCGGCGCTCGTCGTCCTCACCAATAATTCGACGGTCGCGTTCTACGGCGCCCTGCTCGCCGGGGTGGCCCTGACCGCACTGTTTTTCGGGCAGCGCATCGCGAAAGACTATCCGGGCGCCGCGGCACTCGTTCCCTACTTCCTGCTGGTGCTCGCGGGGATCCACATTCTTTCCCGCGCCTGACGGACTAGTCGAGCAGAAGCGCGTCCTGCCAGCCCCGCACCGAGTTGATCAGCGCAAATGAGCGCGCCGACGCCAGCTCCTCTTTCGTGATCGCCCGCTCGCTCAGCTCACCGTTCTCGATCATCTGGTCGCGAAGAGTTCCGGCGAGCAGGCCCGCCGACCGTGGCGGCGTGTAGTGCGCACCGCCGACGGTCACCACGATGTTGGCGATGGTCGATTCCGTTATCTCGCCTCGCTCATTCCAGAAAATCACGTCGTCGCACGGCTGGCACCGGGCGAGCGCGCGATCGTATCGCTCGCGCGCCGTGGTCTTGTGGAACCAGAGGGGATCGCGCGAGTCGATCGGCTCGCCCGCGAACCGCACCCTGCGTGGCAGACTGAGCGGTTGAAGCGGCTCGGCCTGAGTGGCGACCTCACCCGCAGGCGAAGATGTGAAGCGCACCCGCCACTCACCGCCCCCGTGAGCGCGAGCAATATCATCGAGCGCATCGCGGACGGCGTCTTCTTTCCAGACAAATCCGAAGTACTCCGCTGAGCTCCGCGCGCGCGCGACATGACGGTCGAGCAGCGCGTACTCGCCGGCGCGTAGCACGAGCGTCTCGAGAAGTGAGAACCCGGGTGACGGCGTCGTAAGAAACTTTGCTTTCAGCAGGCACTCCTCGTACTCGCCTGCGGGGGTAGACCCCCACGTGATTCCGCCCCCGACTCCGAACGTCGACGCGCCGTCCTTCTCCGCAGATATCGTGCGAATGGCGACGTTGAAAACCGCGTCTCCATCCGGGGTGAGGTATCCGATTGCGCCGGTGTAGATTCCGCGCGCCGACGCCTCCAGCTCGCCGATGATCTCCATGCTCCGCACCTTGGGTGCGCCGGTGACGGACCCGCAGGGAAAGAGCGCGCGGAAGATGTCGACGAGCGTCACTTCGGGACGCGTCCGGCACGTCACCGTCGAAGTCATTTGCAGCACCTGACCGAGCTTCTCGACCGCGAACAGCTCCGGTACCTCGACCGTGCCTACCGCCGCGACCTTCCCGATGTCGTTGCGCAGCAGGTCCACTATCATCACGTTCTCGGCGCGGTCCTTTGCAGAGGCGGCCAGCATGCGGCCACGCTCGTCATCTTCCTCGAGCCAGCGACCGCGCTGCGTCGTGCCCTTCATCGGGCGTGTGGTGAGCCGATCGCCGCGCCACTCGAAGAACAGCTCCGGAGAGAACGACATTACGGTCTGATCGCCGATCTCGAGAAGCGCCGAGTATTCTGCGCGCTGCGATATGCCGAGTGCGTTGAAGGCGGCGTGCGCATCGCCCGCGAGGCGGCTGCGCATCGGGAACGTGTAGTTCACCTGGTAGGTATCGCCTGCCGCTATGTACGACCGAATCGCCGACACCGACGCTTCGTAATCGGCGCGGCCTACCGCCGGCGCCCAGTCGGAAAAATGGAAAGCAGCGTGACCGTCCCCCGCGGGCCGCGCATCCGACAGCGGCGCGGGCTGGTCAAAGAAGCCTGCCCAGACAAGTGGAAAATCGCTGGACCTGTGCGCTGTGAGCGCATCGTCGAATGCCGGCGCCGCGTCATAAGACACCGCCAGCGCGACCCAGCGGCCCTTTGCCGCTGCTGACTCCGCCTCGCGGAGCAGCGGCATCACCTCATCGATCGTGCTGGCGCTGCTCGTGTGAACGGGATTGTGCAGCAGCAGTTCCCATTTCCGGGGCGTGCCGCCGAAGGACCGAAAGTGCGCGGTTGCGCCTACTGCACTTCCCTCAGCATCACGCCGCGTTTGGCGAGCTCTCCGATGTAGATCTCGGGCGGCATGCACTCGTCGGGCGTGAAGACCCCGGACTTGCCGATCTCGCCGCGTGCCTGGAGCTGGCCCGTGATTGACAGCGAATAGCCGGTGGAACGCTCCATCGCACTGATGCCGCGCTCCTCGTCGTAGTAGTCCACCATCTCCCAGCCGATCTTTTTCGCCACGCCCGCCTTGGTGCCTTCGCCGGATACGCGCAGCGCGACGAGGTCCTTGCCCTTCGGCTTGGTGAGGCGCGGTCCCATCGCCGCGACGACGAGATCGCGCGGCACAACCTTGATTCCCTTCACGTCGACCGGGTTCAGGTCGAGCAGCCCGAGCTCACGAATGGCTTCCATGATCTGCGCGTGCCCCGGGTAGCGCAGAGTCTTGTATTCCATCGTCGGGATCTTGCCTTCGTACCGGAACGCCATCGTCGACAGACCGCCGGCGGTGTGAAACGCCTCGAGCTCGCCGACGTCGCCGGCAAAGTGCACTGGCTCGCGCTCGGACAGCGCCTTGACCTCGGTGCGGTTTCCATCGCGGAGCACCCACGACAGCGTCGTGTAGTAGTCGAGCACGCCTTCGAGAGAATAGACGATCTGGTAGTTGAGCGGCGGCTCCGGATTCTGCGGCAGTCCGCCGACATAGATGCGGAGCGTGTCAACCGTGTCGAGCTGGTTGATGACGTGTTCGGCGAGGATGTTCACCATCCCCGGCGCGAGTCCGCAGTCGGGGATGATGGTGATTCCCTTTTCCTTCGCGGTTGCGTCGAGCGTCTTCTGCTTGAAGACGATCTCGGTGTTGCCGCCCAGATCGGCGAAGTGCACGCCGGCGTTGGCCGCGTGCTGGGCGAGCTCGAAATTGAAGTAGTAGGGGATCGCGCTCATCACCGCGTCGCACTCGCGCATCAGCGCGAGCACTCCCTCGGTGTTCCGCACGTCGAGCGGCGTTGGGATGAGGCGGTCGCGGGAATACTTGCCGAGGAATTCCGGCAGGTGGTCGATGTGCAGATCGGCCAGCCGAACTTCGCTTACATCGGGGTTTTGCAGCAGGTCATAAGCGCAGGCCGAGCCTTGCAGTCCGGCGCCAAGAACGAGCATTCGCATTTCTTTTTCGGTCTCCAAATCGTGACTGGACTCGCTCTTGCAATTTACCCGCGCAGTTGCATTCCCGTCACCCCGAAACGAGCAGGTAATTGCGATGGCAGCAGAGAACAGCGGCGACAGCTGGCGCGGGCATTTGCTGGAGAAGCCGGAACAGATAAGGAAAATGCTCGAGGGCACGAGGCGCATCGCCGTGCTGGGCATCAAGGACAAGCAGGAGCAGCCGGCGTACTTCGTTCCCGCGTACGCGCAGGGCGCGGGCTACGAAGTGATTCCGGTGCCGGTGTACCACAAGGAAGCGACGGAGATGCTCGGACAGAAAGTTTATCGGACGGTGGCCGAGATTCCGGGCGATGTGGACATGGTGAATGTGTTCCGGCGGCCGTCGGATATTCCGCCGCACGTTGACGATATCATCGCCAAGAAACCGAAGTCAGTCTGGTTTCAGATGGGGATTCGGAACGACGAGGCGGCGGAGAAGCTGGCGCGGGCGGGGATCGATGTCGTGCAGGACCACTGTTTGATGGTCGAGCTGAAGAAGATCGGGAAGTAGAGCTAGAGCTACCAGGCGACCGTGTAAACCACGGCTTCGATTGGAAACCGGCCATCGCCTTTCTGTACCGCTGGTGACAGGGCGACGATGTAGCGGCCGCCTGCGGTCGCGGCGAGTGCAACGCCGGCTCCGACCACTCTCGGTGAAGCGCCAGCCGTTCCGGGTTCGACTATCGTGATCACGCCACGCTCGCTCTGTACCGTGAACTTCTTTTCGCCCCGCTGGATCGTTATCGGCGGGGCTTTTTGCATGTCCACCGGGAGCGCGGTTGCACTGCGCTCCGTCATCGGCGCGGGCTCGAGGAAAGGCCCGGCGATGAACCTGTTCTCGGCCAGCTTCGAGCTGGTTGGGAGCGTGCCGTGGAACGCGCCCGTTTTCGGGTCGAGCGATGTCCACGTCTCGCTTCCCTCGCTGTCCGTGGCGCGCGCGGGTGAATTACCGAGAGCGAGGAGGGCGCCGCCGGTTGTCCAGCGGACGCGCCAGCCGCGCGCGATCGGGAAAAGACGCGGCGCCGCGCTGTCGGCGGCGCCTGCCGCGCGAGGATCTTCGGGGACGTGGATCACGCCCGCCTGCGCCATTGCGCGCGAATTGACCATCCCGCTCGACGGGAACGAGCTGGCGACGATCGTAGCGCTGTCGATGCGCGTGCGGCGGGCGACATCGCCGACGAGGTTGATCTCACCGGATTCGCCCTTGTGCGTGTCCCAGGCGCGGCCGAACCCGATCCACTTCCAGTCCGGCGACGGCGCAACATCCCAGACGCTGTCCATCTGCACCTGGTAGCCGCGTGTCTCGCTGCCAAAAAAGAATCCGTTGGGGAATGGGTCGCCCTCGGCGCCTGCCGGATCGGCGACGACGAGGATCGCGCTGCGGTCGGGAGAGAGCTGCCACGACACGCTCTCATTCATGCCGTGAACGCGGGTAACCGGAGTGACGCTGACGACTGGCGAACCGGAGCTACCGGTGCTGTCTGCGACGCGCGGTGGCGGAGCGGAATCCCGCGCGCACGCGGCGACCGCGAGCGCGAGGAACAGCGGCCTGCTTACGCGCACACCATGTTTCGTCCCGCTTCCTTCGCGCGATAGAGGGCGCGGTCAGCCGCATCGAGGAGATCCTCGGCGGTCTCGACCTTTGACTGCGGGAACTCGGCGACGCCGATGCTCACGGTGATGTGAATCGAGCGGCCCTCGGAAATCATTCCTCTGTCAACGCCTCCACTTCCGCCTGTTCAGCCGCGGAAGCCGTTTCGTCACCACCAACTTCGCCCTCTTCTTCGGGCACCACGCGGGCAACGGCTG
>JACCRL010000103.1 GCA_013813605.1 Gemmatimonadaceae bacterium | reverse complement strand
CATCGCACACCAGGGGAATCGCCGACGGAGTACGCGATGCAGCCTCGCGCAGCGCCTCTTCGTTGCGCGCGATCATCACGACCCGCGCTCCACCCGCTGCGAGCGCGGAGGCGATTCCGGCGCCGATGCCGCTCGATGCGCCAGTGACTACCGCCGTCAGTCCCCTATTCAGCGCCACTCGCTAGCTGGAGCCGTTGTGGGCGAGACGCAGGAACTCGTCGCGAGTCTTGTGGTCGTCCCGGAAGGCGCCGCGCAGGCTCGAGGTGATCGTCTTCGAGTTCTGCTTCTGCACGCCACGCATCATCATGCACAGGTGATAAGCCTCGATCACGACGCCGACTCCGATCGGGTTGAGCACGCTGCACAGGCCGACTGCAATCTGCTCTGTCAGCCGCTCCTGGACCTGCAGCCGGCGCGCGTAGACATCGACGATGCGGGGAATCTTCGACAGGCCGACGATCTTGCCATTGGGGATGTAGGCGACGTGTGCCTTGCCGAAGAAGGGCAGCATGTGGTGCTCGCACATCGAGTACACCTCGATGTCGCGGACCATGATCATGTTGTCGTGCGCCTCCTCAAAGAGACCGTTGCCGACAACTTCCTCGGCGGTGCTGCCGTAACCCTGGGTCAGGAATTTCATCGCGCTGGCGACGCGCGCGGGTGTCCGTTGCAGGCCCTCTCGATCAGGGTCCTCGCCGAGCAGCTCGAGCTGGCGTCGAACGAGGTCCTCGAAAGGATTAGTTACCGGCGTATTCGACATAGTTGTTCTCGGTTTCCCACAGCACCAGCCTGGTGAGTCGTCCCGGCCTGACCTTCGACTCCAGGATCTTCCAGAACGCTAGGACGATGTTCTCGGAAGTCGGAATGACCCCTTCCATGAAGGCGACATCGAGATTGAAATTCTTGTGGTCAACGCGATCGATGATCTCGCGCTCGACGATGTCCTTGAGCTTTGAAAGATCGCAAACGTAGCCGGTTCCGGCATCGACACCCCCCTCCACGGATACATCGAGCGTGTAGTTGTGCCCATGCCAGTTCGGGTTGTTGCACTTCCCGAAGATGGCTGAGTTTTCGGCGTCCGAGAGCGCCGGGTTGTGAACACGGTGGGCGGCGTTGAACCGCATCCGCCGGGTGACTGTTACCTGTGGCATGATTTGCGTAAGATACCGCTGACAAAGAAGCTCCGCCCGGTAAGGCGGAGCTTCAGAAAGACTGGGACGGAGAGGTTTTTTGAAGCCCGGTCGAATTTTTGAGGTTCTCACCCTGCCTTCCGTCTTCCCCGCACTGGGGCGTGGCGTCAGCAAAGTTTATCGAACCCACCCGAAGGACTTGTTGGCTCAAAAAGTGAGTTCTCCGCCCCACCGATGAATCAGCAGATGTCGTGAAGCAGCAGCGCTTCGTAGTGCGAAATTTACGGGTCGTCACAATCAAGGTCAACGAAAAACAGGGTCAAATGGATATTGGAATAGTCGGAGCGATAGTGATGCTGATCGGGTGGGCCGCGCTGACGTTCAGCGGCGATGCCCCCGGTCTCGTGCACCTGCTCCTCATCGCCGGAGTCTTTCTTCTCATCTACCGCATTACGGTGCTCGGCACCCGCGATAAGGGAGACCGGCACTGATGGATCGCGATGATGCTCGCACCTTTTCCTACGGAAGCACTTCCAGCGCGACGGCGGTAGCTGAGCAGCCGCAGGGGGATATGGCGGACAAGGGGAAGCCGGTTCTCGTCACTGGAGCGGCAGGGCTGGTCGGCATTCACACCTGCCGTGAGCTGACAAGAGCCGGGTGGAAGGTGAGAGCGCTCGTGCGCGATCCGGAAAAGGCGGTCATCGCGCTGGGGCAGGTTCCAGTTGATTTTCGGGTCGGCGACGTGAGGGATGCCGCCAAGGTCCGCGCTGCGCTCCGCGGATGCGGCGCGATCGTACACCTCGCCGCGATCGCGATCGAGCGAAAGGGCGAACACTACAGCGACACCAATACCGCGGCCACCGATCTGCTCATCGAGGCTGCACGGCTCGAGAATGTCGAGCGACTGATCTTCATGTCGCAGAACGGCGCCGCGAGCAAATCGCCGTACTCCTTCCTGCGCAGCAAGGGGATGGCGCAGGATGCGGTGATGAACAGCGGGCTGAAGTGGACGGTGCTGCGTCCGTCGGTGATCTTCGGAGCCGAGGACGCCTTTGTAAATGTGCTCGGTCGGATGATTCGGCTTTCTCCCGGGGTATTTCCCCTGCCAGGCGGAGGAACGGCGCGGTTTCAGCCGATCGCAGTGGACGACGTTGCGCGGGTAGTCCGCCTTTGCCTGGAAAAGCGCGAGACGATCGGTCGCACCTACCAGCTGGGCGGATCGATCCCCCTTACACTGCGCCAGATGACGGAGCGCATTCTCGCCGCGATGGGAACTTCGCGGCGACTCGTCTCGGTGCCGGTCTCGGCAATGAAGCCGCTGATCGCGCTCGCGGAAAAGCTGCTGCCGAACCCGCCCGTTACTTCGTCACTGCTCGATTTGCTGGCTCTCGACAACACTGTGCCGGAGAACGCACTCACGGAGGTGTTCGGGATCGTTCCGGTCCCGTTCGCCGCCGACGAGCTGCACTACCTGCACGGAATCACCGCCGGCAGCGCCTTCAAGTCGATGATGCAGAGACACCGGCCCGGCTGATCGCGGCGCCGCCGCCTTCAGATCTCCCAGTTCGAAAGCACGATGCCGCCGCCGGCCGGCCGTGTCTCACCGTATCCGTGGACAGCCATTCGCAGGTCGGTCCACCGTACACGCGCCCCCCGGGCGATTATCCTCCGGTAGACATCGCCGTACTGACCCTGCACGCGGATCGCGACGCGACGCGCGCTTATGGATCGCGCGTAGGCAGCGAGCTGAGTCAGCATGTGGTCGAAATCTGACTCGCTGCGCGCCACCATCTTGAGCACGCGCAACTCCTCGCTGATCCTGCCCTCGACGAGCGGAACGGAGTGGCAGATGGCGAATGACGCCACTTCGAAGCCATGCCGCACGAGCAGCGTATCGCCAAGTGAATGCTGGGCGGTCAGCGACATCTCGCGCGTGTAGTCGTAGCCCGGCGCCAGCTCGTTGAGCAGAATCCGGCACTGCCGCATCGCGAGCTCGCGCTCGTGCGGGTTCATCGCGGCAAGCGACAGGCACTGCAGTCCGGCGCGTGCCGCATCGAGCGTCACCGTCACCGTCAGGTGTCCCGGCATGAAGCCCAGCGACGAATAGAAGCCGACGTTGTCCATCGTGCGCGGCATCGTCTCGAGGCCGATGATGCGCGCGCCCCGCTGCTTGAGCCAATCGACACCGGCGTTCACGATCGTCTTGCCGATTCCCTGCCCCTGGTAATCCGGGTGCACGGCGAGGGGTCCCATCCATCCCTCGATGCCCGAGCGGTGGACCATGTTGAACGCGGCGATTCCGTCGCGCGAATTGCGCCAGACCATCGCCCCCTCTTCGGCGTCGGCCATCGCGAACTTCCAGACGCCGGGATTCAGGTGGGGCACACGGACACCTACCATGCCGTCCTTTCTGTAACGCTCGGTAAACGATTCGCTGAATACGGCGTTGAGCGGGTCGATGTCGCGCTCAGTCGCGCGCTCGGGCGCCTCGGATACCCACGCGTTCCGCCAGTTGCGCGCGAACGCCATCAGGCCGCCCCCGCCGCACTTTCGCCTTCCCAGCTCCCACCACGCCTCGGCCGATCGGGGCGAGATTCGGGCGCCAGCGGCAACAGGTCACTCAGCTCCGCGTCCTGGCTCTCACCAGTTTCATTGTCGACGACGGAGCATCCGCGCTCGGCGTCGTAGCGAACGCTGAGCACGCGGTCGAGGCCCTCACGCACCGGCTCGACGTGCGTAATGAGTATCACCTGCTCGAACCTGTCCTGAAGCCCGCGCAGCAGCTCGACCACATTGAAGCGCCTCGCTTCGTCGAGCGATCCGAACACCTCGTCGAGAATCAGCAGCGAGAACGCCTGGCCGGCGCGCTCGGCGATCATCTGTGAGATGGCGAGACGCAGCACGAGATTGGCGAGGTCTTCCTCGCCGCCG
>JACCRL010000085.1 GCA_013813605.1 Gemmatimonadaceae bacterium | reverse complement strand
CGGCTGAGCTTCGCGGACGACATGATCCAAAAGCTCCCGGCGGGCTACGACCAGATGATCGGCAAGCGCTTCCAGTCGGGCGTCGACCTGTCGGGCGGCGAGTGGCAGAAGATCGCGCTCGCGCGTGCGTACATCAGGGACGCGCAGGTCCTCATTCTCGACGAGCCTACCGCGGCACTCGACGCGCGCGCCGAATACGAGGTGTTCCTGCGGTTCTCCGAGCTGGTGGCGGGGCGGACCGCGGTTCTCATCTCGCACCGGTTCTCGACTGTCCGCATGGCGGATCGCATCGTCGTGCTTCGTGACGGGCGGGTGGAGGAGGAGGGGTCGCACGAGGAGCTGCTCGCGAAGAACGGGCTTTACGAGGAGCTGTTTGCGATGCAGGCGGCTGGATACCGGTAGCTGCAAATGCAACTGTAAATGCAAGAGCTTCTAGCGAGGAGAAAGAGGATGTGGGCCCCGCCGAACCTCGCCTTTACTGCGCGATGGGGGCGTTCACCCACCGCGTCTGATCGAAGAGATCGGGGGAAAGAGTTTCGTTGACGCGGACGTTGGCGTACGCCTCCCGCCAGAACGGCTTTCCATCGCGCACGATCAGGAACTCGGTGGCAATCGGATATCCGGAAATTTCCTGGTACTTCTCGACCCGAATGTCGCTGACCGTGATGCGTGAGCCGCGCCGCTCGCGCTGAATGAATCTCACGAGAAGGAGTCGGTCCCGGTCGACCCACATCTGGCTCGACGTCGTATCGCCCTGTCCCGCTCCGACGACGTACACGTTCTGTCCCCTCCACCGGTCGGCGCGAAACACGCCAGTATTCACATCGAGGGAATCCAGGGCACGCATTGTGGCGGCGGGAGACTGTGTGTAAACAGCGGAGGTGAGCAGCAGCAGCGGATTCACCGATCTTCTGATATCCACCCGGCGCGCGTTGTCGAACGTCGCAACGCGGTCATCGACCTGAATGATCCCGCTCTTGAGCGTGGCGGGGAGAAAGGCAATGCGCAGCTTCGACGGCGCCTGCAGGTGCTCGTACCACTGCGACTTCTCCTCAGCGCCGGTTGTCGTGTAGCGGGTGTTGTTCTGAAGAAAGCTGATCGTCCTGAACCACTTCCCTTCATACGCGTCGTGCATCGCCCCAATGAGCGTCGAGCCACTGGTGACAGCGACTGACGTCGCCACCGCGGGCGGCCCCCCGGCACCGGACGGGCGTCCGCAGCCGGCAAGTGCGAGAGCCATCAGTGCTGCTGCGAATCGCATCATTGATCTCCGAGAGCGTTGCGGTAGAGAATGCCGTTGAACATCAGCTTGAACGTTCCGTGAGGCTGCGCGCGGAAATACGGGTCAAAGCCGTACAGCACCAGCATTCCCTTCCCGACCCTTGCCTGCGCGACCTGTGTTACACCCCTCAGATATTTTTGGCCCCAGGCCCAGCCGCTGCGGAGCGGCGCCGAACCCTCGATCCACGCGATGCTCCTGACCCCCCGCGCTTCGGCGCCGGGAAGGAGGCGAAACGCGGGCGAATTGTCGTAGTAGACATCCGCGTCACGAGCCATGCCGTGCCCCAGCATCGACGTGGTATCGACTCTGACCCGCAACACCGAGCCCGGCACGTAAAAGAGATTCCTGGGCAGCGGACGACCTGCCGTATCGACCAGCGCGTTCTCAACCGGCACGCCGAGAAGGCTTGCGACTTCGGTTGCCTTGCCGATGGCGAGCACCGTTCCGCCGCCTTCGAGAAATGCCTTGAGGCGCGGAATGGTACGCAGAGCGGTCATCGGGCCGACGCGATCGCGAAACTCGGCGGGAACGTCCTGCGCATTAACCGGACGCCGTTCGGGCGCAAAGTTCACGTCGCCGGGAAGGATCAGCACATCGAACTTGCCCTCCAGCGCGCCGGCATCGATGCCGGGTGCGAACACCACCTGATACGGGAACTCGAACTGCTCGAGCACGAACCGCAGCCAGCCAGAGGTCATCGCGCCGCCGTACTTGTCCCAGATGGCAATGCGGGCCGGCGTCAGGCGCTTGAGCGAGGCGTCAGCGAGTGGCGCTGAAAGGGGCTCGAAAAGCAAACCCTTCTCCGCAGCGAGACGGCGAACGACGCTGTCCGTTCCGGCTTTCGCCGGGACGTAAAACGTACCCGCGCTCAGCTCGCGGCCATCAGCGGCTTCGCCTTCACGGAGGACGAAAACCTCCTGTCCACGCGCGAGCAGGCGATTCACGGCGAGCGTGGCGTCGTTCACCGTGTGGCTTAGCACATATGCGACAGTCGAGCTCGCAACCGGCCCCGTGACGGGCGGCTCGGCGAACCCCGCGATCGAAACGAACGGGCCGCTGAACCCGTCGAGAATGCGGTCGAACTCGACGCCCATCTGGTAAGCCAGAGTCCAGCCGGCATTGTCATAGGGCGGAGTCGGCACCGCGCCTGGGTATCGGATATCGTCGGGGTGATCCTGCGGCTCGAACATATCGATGATATGCGGGCGGAACGCCTGGGCCGTCTTCACGACGTAGGAGCCGGCCGGATAGCTGCGGCCTGCGACCGTGAACGACGTCGCGGCGCGGTGTACGACGATGCCGTTCTTGATGAGCGCGTTGACGAACTTGGTCGCGGTCTGAAAATCCCGTTGCGTCGAGGAGATGATGTAGCCGCGCGGATCTCGCTCGGCCGGGTTGCGCATGATGTTCATGTAATTCGCCATATCGGCGGGCGAGGTAACCGCTGGCGTCTGATCTTCGTCACGGGCAGTGTCGCGTACGACGACGGCCTGCAGCGCGGCGACCCGCCGCGGACTTACCGTCCACGTGTCGGTGCTGCCGCGCAGAATGGAGTTGCTCCCCATGCGGTAACTGTTGAACAGGAGCGTTTCGCGATATCGCGACGCAACGTCCATCACCGCCCGGTTGGCCGTCATCTCATAGGCAAGCGACTGCGCGAAGCGCCACCTCTGCGGCTGGATAGGCAGCGGCTGATCCCCCTTTGGCAGCAGGCGCGAGGCGATGAGCGGGATCTGCATCGGCGTCGGGCTGCCGATCGTCTCGGT
>JACCRL010000082.1 GCA_013813605.1 Gemmatimonadaceae bacterium | reverse complement strand
GTCGGCGACAACGTCGCCCCAGTTCTCGAGCAGCTTGGCGTTTCGGTGACGATGATTCAGCCCGACGACCTGCCCATCACCGACCTCGCGCGTTTTCGCGCAATCGTCGTCGGGCCACGCGCGTATCAATCGAGCCAGACGCTCGCCGATAACAACGAATATCTGCTCGAGTACGTGCGCAATGGCGGCCGGATGGTGGTGCAGTACGGCCAGGCGGAGATGATGCGGCCGGGCATGATGCCGTACGCGATGAAGCTCGCTGCGCGCGCCGAACGGGTGACTGATGAAACCGCGCCGGTGACGGTTCTCGACGCGGCATCGCCGTTTCTAAACCGGCCGAACAGGATAACGGCCGCCGATTTCGAGGGATGGGTACAGGAGCGCGCTTCCTACATGCCGACCACCTTCGACGAGCGCTACAAGCCGCTGCTGGCGATGAACGATCCGGGGGAGCAGGCGAATCGCGCCGCGATTCTCACGGCAAGCTATGGGAAGGGCACGTACATCTACGTTCCGCTCGCGCTGTTCAGGCAGCTCCCCGCCGGTGTGGCGGGAGGGGCCCGCATCTTCGCCAACCTTCTATCAAGCCCGGCAAGATGAGATGGATCGCGACGATGGTGCTGGCGTGCCTGGCTTTTTCCTCCTGTTCGAGTGACAAGCGCACCGTGCTCACCGTGTACTCACCACACGGAAAAGAACTGCTCCAGTTCCTCGAGACCGGATTCGAGAAGGTGAACCCGACGATAGATGTACAATGGATCGACATGGGCTCGCAGGAGGTTCTGGAGCGTATTCGCGCCGAGAGCGTGAACTCGCAGGCCGATGTGTGGTTCGGCGCCCCGGCGGAAGCGTTCGACCGGGCGACGAAGGAGAAGCTGCTCCAGCCGTATAAGCCGACGTGGGCGGCGGCGGTCGATGCCGAGGGCCGTGAGGAGGGAAATCACTGGTACGGCACCTATCTCACTCCGGAAGTGATCGCATACAACAGCGACGTGGTGACTGCCGCCGAGGCGCCGAAGGACTGGGACGAGGTGCTCGATCCGAAGTGGAAGGGGAAAGTCCTCATTCGCGACCCGATCGCGTCAGGCACGATGCGCGCGATTTTCGGCGCGATCATGGCGCGGTCGATGGCGCAGACCGGGAAGCCTGACGCGGGCTACGAATGGCTGCGGCGGCTCGACGTCAACACGCGCGAGTACGTGCTGAATCCGACGATTCTCTACCAGAAGCTCGGCCGGCAGGAGGGCGTGATCACGCTGTGGGACATGCCCGACATCGCAACGCTGGAACAGCGCTTCAAGATTCCGGTGAAGTACGTGATACCCTCGAGCGGTACGCCGCTGCTCGTTGACGGAATCGCCATCGTTCGTGGCAGCAAGCATCCGGCTGAGGCGAAGCTGTACTATGAGTACGTGACCACTCCCGAGGCGATGCTCGCGGCCGCCGACAAGTTCCTGCGTATCCCTGCACGGAAGGACATTCCGGCGGACAAGCTACCCGGCTGGATCCAGGCGGCGCAGAAGGAGATCAAGCCGATGCCGGTTGATCGCGCGGTGATGGCGGCGCATCTCGATGAGTGGATGAAGTACTGGGACGCCAACATCAGGAATCGCGGATCGAAGCAATGATGGGCGCGCCGGCGGCGGCGCGCGGGTCTGGCGACGGCGCGCTGGTGCTCGACGGGATCACGCGCCGCTTCGGCGACTACACCGCTGTTGACGCCGTCTCGGTCGAGGTTGGGCCGGGTGAACTCCTGGCGCTCGTCGGTGCGTCCGGCTCTGGGAAGACGACCACGCTGCGCATCGCCGCCGGCTACGAAACTCCGGACGCGGGCAGCGTGCAACTCGGCGGCACCGACATCACGCAGCTTCCTCCGGCGAAGCGCGGATTCGGGATGGTGTTTCAGCACTACGCTCTCTTCCCGCACATGCCGGTCGAGGAGAACGTCGCCTTCGGGCTCGAGGCGCGCGGCGTCAACAAGGCAACGCGACTGGGCCGCGCGCGAGAGGCGCTGGCCGCCGTGGGTCTGGAAGGCGCGGGTGCCCGGGCGATTCAGTCGCTTTCCGGAGGGGAGCAGCAACGCGTTGCGCTGGCGCGGGCGATGGTGATCGAGCCGCGAGCCCTCCTGCTCGATGAGCCCCTGTCCAATCTCGACCCCACGCTCAGGCAGACGATGCGTGATGACCTCCGCGCGATGCTGCACCGGGTCGGCGTGCCCGCTCTCTTCGTCACGCACGACCAGGAAGACGCGTTCGCGATCGCTGACCGGATCGCGCTACTGAAGAAGGGGAAGCTGCTCCAGAGCGGAACGCCCGACGATCTCTATCACCGTCCCGCTTCGCGCGAGGTGGCGAGCTTCATCGGGCGCGGCACGATCGTGCCGGCCGTCGATCGTGGTGACGAGGCGACAATCAGCATCGCCGGCAACGAAATCACCATTCCCGTGACACGGCCGGCCGGCGCACGCGCACCGATCAATCAGGCGTATGTCGTGCTCCGTCCGGATGCCCTGCAGGTGGGCGGGAACGCGGAGCAGCGCGGGTGGTCGGGTGTGGTCGTCAACCGGCGCTTCGCGGGCGGGGTGGTCATGTACCGGATGCGGCTGTCCGACAGCGTCACGGTGGAAGTCGAATCCCGCCATCACGGATTGAGCGAGGGCGACAATGCGCGCGTCACGCCGGGGAAGGGTCCCTTCCCGCTGCTGGCCTGATGGGCGTCAGCGAGGAGTCGCTCGTACCCGCCGCGGCCAGAGCGAGCGCGCCGCGGCAAAGCTCAAGGTCGCGCGATGCGCAGCGGCACACCTGGCTGATCGCGTTTCCCGTGATCGCGCTACTGTTGTGGGCCGTGGTTTATCCAAACGCCGCCGTCGTTGCGGGCAGCTTCGAGAACGGACTCGGGCACTGGAGGGAGTTCGCCGCCAGCCCAGCCGACCGCGAGGCACTGCGCACGAGTCTCGTCATCTCGGTCGCATCGGTGTTTGCAGCGCTGGCCATTGGCGTACCACTCGCATTTCTGCTCGGCCGATTCGAGTTTCCCGGGCGACGCGTCCTGCGCGCGGTCGCGACGCTGCCCGCCGCCCTGCCGCCGCTCGTCGGCGTGATCGCATTCCTCTTTCTGTACGGCGAGAGCGGAGTGGTGACCCGAGCGCTACAGCGCACGCTTGGCATGGAAGAGGCCCCATGGCGGCTCAAGGGCGTGGGGGCGATCGTCTTCGTCCACGCGTACACGATGTACGTGTACGTTTTTCTGTTCGTGTCCGCCGGTCTCGAGCGCTTCGACGCCACGCTCGACGAAGCAGCATCGGGGCTCGGCGCCGGCATGTGGCAGCGGCTGCGGCGCGTAACGCTCCCGCTCCTCATGCCCGCCGTCGCCGGCTCGATGCTTCTTGTCTTCATGAACGCGCTCGGCTCGTTCTCCGCTCCCTATGTATTCGGCGGCGGACTGCGCGTGCTATCCACGCAGATACTTGCCTCCAAGACCAACGGCGCGCTTGGCCTCGCATACGTCGAGACGACCGTGCTCGCGCTGAGTGCGGTGGCGGGACTGATACTGTTTCGCTGGTTGGACAGGAAGCGGAAGTTTGCCTCGACGGGAAAGGGCGGGCGGACGAGACGGGTGATCCGGTCGAGGCGGGCACAGCTGGCGATGAGCGTTCTTGCCGCGATGGTCGTGATCATCCTGGTGCTGCCCCACCTGATGGTCGTGCTCGTCTCATTTGCGCGCGATGGCGCGTGGACGACGCAGGTACTGCCGCCCGAGTACACACTCGAAAACTATCGGCGGCTGTTTTCGGAGCGTGAATTGTGGAAGCCGATCATCAACAGCGTTTCGATGGCGGTCGTCGCCACCGCCGCAAACGTCGTCGTGTGCTTCCTCGCCGCGTACCTGATCGTGTTCCGGAAGTTCACTGGACGGCGGCTGCTGGAGCTGTTGCTGGCGCTGCCGTGGGCGATTCCCGCAACGGCGATCGCGCTCGGTCTCGCCGCGACGTTCAACCGGAACGATCCGGCGACGCTGCGGATACTGCTCGTCGGCACGTTCTGGATACTCCCGCTCGCCTATTTCATCCGCGACACCCCGCTCGTCGCGTCGGCGGTGGAGAGCTCACTGCGCCAGATGGATCCGTCGCTTGAGGATGCAGCAAGGGGGCTCGGTGGCTCGTGGTTTCTCACGATGAGACGCGTAATAATTCCGGCGGCGCGCCCGGGACTGGTGGCGGGTGCTCTCCTCGCCGCCGTGACCGCCGTCGGCGAGTTCGTCGCCAGCGTCGTTCTTTACACCCATGCCAACCGCCCGATCTCGCTGGAGATTCTCGCCCAGCTGCGTGCGCTTGCGTTCGGGACGGCCGCATCGTACAGCGTGCTGCTGATCGTGCTGGTGCTGCTGATGACGCTTGCCGCCCGGTCGTTCGAGGAACGGCTTGCCTGACACCGCACGCCGGCCCCGCGTCGTCATTGTAGGCGGCGGATTCGCCGGACTGGCGGCGGCGAAGAAGTTGCGCCGCGCCGGCGTGGACATCACGCTGATTGACCGCACCAATCATCACGTGTTTCAGCCGCTTCTCTATCAGGTGGCCACTGGCGCGCTCGCGCCGAGCGACATCACCGCGCCAATACGCTGGATACTGAGAAAGCAGACCAATATCACAGTCCTGCTTGCCGACGTTCGCCGCGTCGAGCCCGCCCGTGGCGTGGTGGTTATCGACGAGGGCCGCGAGTTGGCGTACGATTATCTCATCCTCGCGGCGGGAGCACGCCACGCGTATTTCGGGCGCGACGATTGGGAGCCGTACGCGCCTGGGCTCAAGGCGATCGAGGACGCGTCGGAGATACGACGCCGCTTTCTGCTCGCCTTCGAGCGTGCTGAGAAGAGCGAAGATGCCGCCGAGCGTGACAAGTATCTCACCTTCGTCGTGATCGGCGGGGGACCGACCGGCACCGAGCTCTCGGGCGCGATGCCGATGATCGCGCGGAAGGCGCTCGGTCCCGATTTCCGGAACATCGACACGAAGCGCACGAAAGTAATTCTGATCGAGGGCGGGCCTCGGCTGCTGCCATCATTTCCGCCGGAGCTGGCTGAGCGCGCGCAAAGGGACCTCGAGGCGCTGGGAGTTGAGGTGCGCCTCAATTCGCTGGTTACCGGCGTCGACAGTACTGGTGTCTGGATCGGCAAGGAACGAATCGCGGCGCGAACGGCGTTCTGGGCCGCTGGCAACATTGCGTCTCCGCTGGCGAAATCACTGGGCGCCCCGCTCGACCGCGCGGGGAGACTGATTGTCGAGCCTGATCTCTCCGTCCCCGGCCATCCAAAGATTTTCGCTGTCGGAGACCTGGCAATCGTTGAGCAGGACGGAAGAACAGTTCCGGGAGTTTGTCCCGCCGCCAACCAGGAGGGAGCGGCGGCGGCGGAGAACATTCTGCGCGACATCAGGCGGCAGCCGCGCCGGAACTTTCGCTACCGGAACAAGGGTGACCTCGCGGTGATCGGACGCTCGCACGCCATTGCCGATTTTGGCAAGGTGCGGTTAGCCGGCCGCATCGCGTGGCTGCTGTGGCTATTCGTGCACATCATGTATCTGGTCGGTTTCAGGAACAGGATCAGCGTGCTGTTGCAGTGGACCTATGCGTATCTCACGTACCAGCGGGGCGTGAGGTTGATCACGGATGTCGAGCGATACAAGCCCCCTGGTCCAGGCTGACACGATCGGGCCAGGGCAGCCGAAGGCGAGCGACTGGAGGTGAAGACGTCACGGTACGAGCTCTCTGGATTTTCTCGTGTCGTCGAGTCCGAGTCCGAGAAAGATCGTTCCAGCAACCAGTGCCGCCGACGTAAAGAAAGGAACGGTCTTACCAAGGTGATCGTAGGCGAATCCCGCCCAGAGAGGAATAATCACGCGAGACAGCCCGCCGAACGTCTGCTGCACCCCCATGTAGAGTCCGCGCTCGGCGCTCGGGATAACTCTCGACAGCATCGACGTCACGCACGGAAAGGTGAACGCAGTACCGAGCGGAATCAGTGCCACCGCAAGAGCGAGCGTGTAGAAGTTGGTCGCGAACGGAAGGGTTGCCAGACCGGCGGCGAGGAGGCTCAGGCCAATTCGTGAAAGCTGCGCCTCTCCATACCGGTCGATTGCCTTCCCCAGTATTCCCGCTCGGGTCACCACGGAAATCACTCCAACGTAGGTGAAGAAGATCCAGATCCTGTCCTTCCCGACACTGAATTTGTCGGCAAGAAACAGTGCAAGGATTGCCATCAGCCCGGAGAATGCGCCCATCGCGATCGCATAGATCCAGATCAGGCGCGGAGCCGGCTCACTCGAATGGGTTACCACCCGCGCGATCGCCGCGCGCGATGTGCCGGGCTTGCTCACCGAAGTCTGCGTCATGTCGCGGGACTCGCGGAGAAACTTCCAGGCGAAGAAGATGTTCACAAGGCATAGCGCGGCCGCGGCCAATCCGGGGCCGCTGCGCCCCATCAACAGTGCGGCCGAGCCGATCGCGGGTCCAATCGCAACACCGACGTTGGTCGCCGCGGAGAGCCACCCAAGCGCCTTGGCGCGATTGTCGGGTTCGACCGAATCGGCGACGTACGCCTGGATGACGCCCACCGTTCCGCCGCCGGCGCCCTGCACGATGCGCGACAGGAGCAGCAGCCAGATCGATGTCGCGAACGCAAACACGACGTAAGCGATCATCGACGCCGTCAGTCCTACCAGCAGCGCCGGCCGCCTGCCATACCTGTCCGAGAACTTCCCCCACATCGGGGCGCTGATCAGCTGTGCGGCGGTGAAAGAAGTAATGAGGACGGCAACGACAAGCCCGCCGCCGCCCATGTCGCGCGCGTAAAACGGAAGCAGCGGGATCACCATCAGCAATCCCACCATGTCCACGAAGTTCGTGATGATGAGCACGAACAGCTTGCCGCGCGCCACCGCGGAAACCCTCCCCCGCATCACCGACGCCAACTAGTCGTCCGACTTGCCGAGCGCGGCAGGCGGGACGGCCCGGCCGACGAGTCCAGCGAGCGCGATGATGGTGAGCACGTAGGGGATCATCTCGATGAACTGTGAAGCGATCGCATGACTTCCCTGAAGGCGTATCTGGAGCGTCTCAGCCGCCGCGAACAGCAGGCACGCGGCCGCCGCACGCCACGGATTCCACCTGCCGAAAATCACCGCCGAAATGGCGATGAAGCCGCGGCCCGCCGTCATCTGATCGGTGAACTGGTGCTGATCGAGCGCAAGGTAAACGCCGCCCAGTGCGGCGAGCACCCCCGACAGTGCAACCGCCGCGTAACGAACTAGACTGACGTTCACGCCGACACTTTCAGCCGCCTCCGGATGCTCTCCGGCGGCGCGAATGCGCAGGCCGAAGGCCGTCCGGTAGATCATGAAGGCGACCAGTGGACCGGCGAGCAGTCCCAGCCAGACAAGCGGATTATCGAAGCCCGCAAACCGCGGATCGCCGCCGAACCCTTCGACCCGCGGAGAATTCGAGGAGCTGTCGAACGCCAGCTTGAGAAAGAAGCGCGTCACGCCGATCGCCAGCAG
>JACCRL010000076.1 GCA_013813605.1 Gemmatimonadaceae bacterium | reverse complement strand
CCGCGGTGACAAGGATCTGGCGCAGATCACGGAAATGGGACTGCTTCCCGCATGACGACACCGGTAACAGCAAAAGCCGAAGAAGACGAGCTCGACGAGCCGTCGTTTCCGATCATCGTCGTCACGGCCCTTCTCAAGACGTTCGTGAAAGCGGTGCGCGCGTATTCCCTCTATCTGCCCAACAACCCGATGCACGCGCGCGCCCTCGACGCGGTGCGCGAGGCGTTTACCACCGTATGGAAGCACACCGACGAGCTGGAACTGCAAATCGTCGAGACGCAGTTCAAGTGGGAGGGCAGAGTCGTCCTCGACGAGGGTGAGCGAACCAGCGACAACCTCGCCTGGCTTTTCTACAAGGATGGAATCCGCGAGCTCAAGTTCCTTCCCGGATTCGAGACCGATGACATCGCCAGTCTCTTCGACCTGCTGCAGCGCGTAAGGAAAGCGAACGCCGATGATGACGACCTCCTCACGCTGATGTGGGAGTGGGAGTTCGCGTCGCTGCAGTACCGCTACATCGACCTCACCGCTGAGGGCGGCCCGGGCGTCGAGTCAATGGAACGCGCTGAGCAGAAGGACAAGCTGCTGTCGCCCGAGCAAACGGAATCCGGACCCGAGACCACGACTTCGTCAACGGTTGCCCGGCTCGACGACTTCGATTCCACCCTCTACTTCCTCGACGATGATGAAGTCGAGTACCTCCAGGGTGAGATCAAGCGGGAGTTTTCGATGGATCTCCGTCCCGCGGTGATCGCATCGCTGCTCGATACTTTCGAGCTGCAAAAGGATCCGACCGTACGCGAAGAGATCTGCGGCCTGCTCGATTATTTCCTGCTCGTACTGCTCTCCACGGCGCAGTACCGAACTGCTGCCTACCTGCTGCGTGAAGCGGGAACGGCCGCCGGCCGTGCGCCCGACCTGCTCGAGCCGCAGAAGCAGAGGCTGATGCAGCTCGGCGAGCTGATGAGCGACCCGAAGCCGCTCGGGCAGCTGCTTCAGGCGCTCGAGGACACGTCGCTCCGCGCCCCCCAGATGGAGCTCGACGAGCTTTTTCAGCTCCTTCAGTCGCGGGCGCTGGAAACGATTCTTGGTTCGATTGGCCGCAGCAACAATACCGAGTTGCGCATGCTGCTCGAACACGCCGCGACACGTCTTGCCGGCACGAGCAGCGCCGAGCTGATCCGCCTCATCGGAGCCGACGACGAAGTCGTTGTCCACGAGGCGATCAGACGCGCGGCAGCTCTCAAAAGCCCGGCAGCTGTCCCGGCGCTTGGGAAGATGCTCACCGTGGGCGAGGCCGACATGCGCGTCGCGGCCGTCAATGCGCTCACCGAGATCGGCTCGCCGGGCGCGATGCAGATGCTCGAGCGCGCCATCAGCGACGAGGACCGCGAGGTTCGCATCGCCGCCGTGCGATCGCTCGGAGCGCAGCGGACGCGCAGCTCGCTGCCGAAGATCGAGGCCGCAATCAAGGGGAAGGAACTCCGTGAGACGAATCTCACCGAGAAGATGGCGTTCTTCGAGGCCTATGGCCTGCTCTGCGGAGATGGCGGAATTGCGCTGCTCGACGGTCTCCTCAACTCGAAAGGGTTCATGGGCAAGCGCGACGACGGAGAGATACGCGCCTGCGCCGCGATGGCGCTGGGCAAGGTTGCCACGCCCAAGGCGATGGAATCGCTCAACAAGGCGGCAGGCGAGAAAGACGTGATCGTTCGTAACGCGGTGAGCCGCGCGATCCGGGGGACACCAGGATGAGTGGCGGCGGAAGGGTGACCCCCATTTCAGGGCGGAGCGTCGAAGAGCGCGCGAGCGGAGCGAACGTGCGTCGCGGAGGCCGCGGCTTCATGGTGGCATTCTACGCCGCGCTCCGCGCCATCAAGCTTTACCCGCTCGAGCACACCGCCGTACAGAAGACGCTCGCCGAGCTGGCGCAGATTGCCACGGCAATGCGCGGCGAGGAAGGCGAGCTCGAGTTCCGCATCTCGGGCGAGTTCATCTTCATCAACTCGACGCGCCTCCGCCTCGACCTGAACAACTACGCGACGTTCGGCCGCATTCTCGCCCTCTGCAACGCAGCGGGAGTGGCGACGATCCACGTTGGCACAGATGGCACGACGCGCGAGTGGACCTTCCTGCTGTCGCTCATCGGGGCGGAGACCAAATCGTCGCCGCAGGACCGGTTCGCGGAAATCACGAAGCGACTCGCCGAGGCGGGAATCAAGACTTTCGACCTCGACCCCCCGATCGAGAGCCAGCAGGACAAGGAGTTCAACGAGGAGGCGAAAGCCGCCGCGAATCGCACCTACTCGCAATCGGTGGCGGTGACGAAGGATGTCATCAACTCGGTGCGCATCGGCAAGACGCCGAACATCCGCAAGATCAAGCGGGTGGTGCAGGGAATCGTCGACCAGGTGCTGAATGAGGAGACATCGCTCATCGGCCTCACCGCGATTCGCGACTACGACGAGTACACCTTCACGCATTCAGTGAACGTCTGCATTTTCTCGGTCGCGCTCGGGCGCCGTCTGGGGATGAGCAAGCTCCAGCTATACGAGCTGGGACTTGCGGCGCTGATGCACGACATCGGCAAGTCGCGCGTGCCGCTTGACCTGCTGCAGAAGGCGGTCGACCTCACCGAGGAAGAGTGGCGCTGGATGGCGGCGCACCCCTGGCTCGGCGTGCTGGCGCTGTTCCAGTTCCGGCGGCAGCAGGAGCAGCTCTCCTACCGGGCGATGACGGTAGCGCACGAGCATCACATGAAGATCGATCTCACCGGCTACCCCAAGACGATCCGCCCGCGGACGATGGGAGTGCTGAGCAAGATCGTATCGATCGCCGACGGCTACGACGCGGCGACATCGCGCCGCGCTTACCAGACGACGCCGCTGGCGCCGTCCGCAGTGCTCGAGCAGATGCGCGACAATCCGCGGCGCGGACTCGACCCGGTGCTCGTCAAAGCGTTCATCAACCTGCTCGGCATTTATCCGGTGGGGACGCTGGTTGTGCTGGACACCTTCGAGCTCGCGATCGTGCATACCGCCAATCCAAACCCGGAAGCGCTCTCGCGCCCGATCGTGAAGATCATCAGCGATGCGCAGGGAAACGTCATCAGCCCCCCTCTCGTCGCCGACCTTGGCCTGCCCGACGCGGGGGGCGGATTCTCCCGCACCATCATCAAGACAGCCGACCCCGATCGCTATGGCATCACCGTCGGCGATTATTTCCTCTAGCGTCATCGCGGAGCGGTTCGAGGCGCTGCGCGCGGAGTCGCGCCGCGCGCTCGTGTGCTACGTCACCGCTGGACACCCCGACGCCGATGCCTCGCTCGATATCCTGCACGCGCTCGAGCAGGGTGGCGCGGACATCATCGAGCTTGGCGTTCCGTTCTCCGATCCGATCGCTGACGGTCCCGTAATCCAGGCG
>JACCRL010000048.1 GCA_013813605.1 Gemmatimonadaceae bacterium | reverse complement strand
CTCATTGACGACATCCTCGACCTGTCGCGCGCGGAAGGCGGTCAGCTGCGCATCACTCTCCTCGAAACGGAGCTCGCCTCAGTCATCAGGGAGACGATCCATGAACACTCGGCCACCGCCGCGGCGGCCGGACACCGCCTTGACCTGGAGCTTCCCAAGGGTCTTCCCCTTCTGACAACCGATCCTCAGCGGGTGCAGCAGATCCTGGGGAACCTGCTCTCCAACGCCATCAAGTACACGCCCGAAGGCGGGCAGATCAAGGTTCGTGCGGAAACGAGACCGCGCAACGCCGCTGCCGCGGGGACACCGTGGGCTGCTATCGATGTGATCGACACAGGGCCCGGAATTCCCGGAGAACAGACCGAAAGAATATTCGACGAATTCTCCAGGCTGCGGGTGCACGCCGACAAGCCCGGCGCAGGGCTCGGCCTGGCCATCGCGCGACGCATCTCGCGGCTGCTGGGAGGGGAGCTCACGGTGGCGAGCGCTGGCAGCACCGGCTCAGTGTTCACTCTCTGGCTGCCACTCCACGCTGCTACACCACGACCAGTCGGCCTTGTCGCTCCCTGATCCGGGCCGCCACGTCTGCAAGCGTTCGCACCCTTTTCTGATCCTCGCGCGAGAACTCAACCTCGAACTCTTCCTCGACTGCCATCATGAAAACAACAAGGTCAAGCGAGTCAACGCCCAGATCGGCGAGCTGGCTGCCCGGACGTAGTTGAGGATCGTCGCGGTTCAACACCTCCGCCACCATTTGCGTCAGGCGCTCCTCGATCTCGCAACGCGCGCCTTCATCCTCCGCATGCCTGGGGCCCGCAACGCTCTCGAATGAATTCCGGAAGCGCGACAGCTCCGCGTACACTTCTTCATCAACGCCCTGGAATTTCGCCATCATCTCATCCACGACGCGCTGCCCGTGCGTGGCGGAATACGCATCCAGCCGGTCCTTCACCCACCGAATGTGGCCGACTTCCTCGTCGATCAGGCGCTGCAGAGTCTTCGCCACTTCGGGATGTACGTCCGGCCACGACAGATGCGCCCGGAAGTGGCGCACCACACGCCGCTCGAAGATCTGCGTCAGCGCAAGAATCTCGAGCATGCTCGAGGGATCGCCAAGCGCCGCGTAGTAGCGCGACTGATAGGTCTCACGCACGCGCTTCGGCCGACCACCGACTTTCAGGATCGTTTCCGTCCACGCCCAGGCGTGCGCCACTTCCTCGGCACAATGCTCCGTGAGTCGCACGCGCAGGTCGTCGTCATCCGTCTCGCGCGCGAGGCGGCCCATCAGCAACCCCCCCGCCAGCTCCGATTCGCGGTAATAGCTCAACAGCCAGAGATCGTTCTCGCTGATCTCCAGTCCGCCAGCACGGTCCTTTCCGTTCGATGATCTCCTATCCATTGGCCAGCTCCTCCTTCAAATGCTCCGTTGGCGCGAGCCCGCACAGCTGCCGCACCTTCCTGTTCATTGCCATGATTGCCTCGAAGTCGTTCTCCTGCGCCACCGGCACATCGACCACGTCGCTGCCGTAGTGCCGGAAGTGCTCGGCGGCGGCGAGCACTTCGCCCGCAAGCGACGGATCAGCATCGAGCCTCTTCCTGATCAGGGCCGCCGCACCGGCGCTGTGTCGCAGCTCATCTCTCGTCATGTACGCAAGCAGCTCGCGCAGCACCGGCTCGCGCGTCTGCTCGCCGAGGCGCCGAAAGAAGTGCGCGGCGAAGAGCTCCGAGCACATGAAGCTGGTGAGATGCGCCAGGACATCTTCCGCGCGATAGCGAATGCCGGCTGCCCTGGTCCGTGCCACAACGAGCGCCTCCTCGGAAACTCTGGTTCCTTCAAAGCCCACAACGTCCAGATATCGCTTGAGCGCCGTGTAGTGCCGGAGGCCTTCGTACAGCTCGAGACTGAGGATCGCCGTTGCGTCCACATCATCCCACAGCAGCCGCATCATGCGCGGTGCAAACACCGGCAAATAGCCTTCGATGAGAGCGGCATCGTGCAGCGCCGACAGAATCTCCGGCTCGCGCTGCGCCTGCGACCTGTCGATGCGATCCCAGCCGATGCTCTCCACTGACCACGCGGCGGCCTCCGCGGCGCGAAGGTGCTCTTCGTAGATCACCTTGCCGCCTTTTTGGAAGCGACGGCGAGCGTTTGCAGCCCGACCTTGTCGCTGCTCGTGCGCACCGTCGCGAAGCCAGCGGCCTCGAGCGCTGCCGTGATCTGAGCCGCCGACCGATAGTGCGTGTGCAGCTCGGCGAGCTCGCGCGCGAGATAATCGCTGAGCCTGTCACGATTCATGGCCGAGGTGATGAACACGCCTCCCGGACGCAGCGCCGCATGGCAGCTGGCGTAGAATGCGGCCAGCGCCTGATCGGTGAGGAATTCGCCGAAGCCGAGCGATGAGATCACGTCGGCGTCCCTTGGCAGGGTTGCTGGATGCAGTGCATCGGCGGCGACGAAGGTGAAGTTCGTGTGATCACGCGTAAGCTCGCGGGACAGCTCGAGCGGCGCACGGTCGAGGTCGATCCCGACGAATCGCGTGCGCGCATAGATCTCCGGCCGGTCCTTTCGCAGCGATTCTGCGACCTGGAAAAGATCGCGCGCGATTCCCGACGGAACCGAGACGACGGTATGCTCCCCTCCGCCGAGCTCATTGAGCGCGGTCAGAACCTCGCGCTGCGAATGATAGAACCGGCTGCGCATCGAGCGCGCCCCGCGAAGCCGCAGCAGCACGCTGTCGAGCAGCATCCCGACGCCATACCGACCGCTCGCCCTGCCGCGGTAAATGTGGTCCGCGAAACGGAAGCTGCCCGAGTTCTCGATTCCCTCGCGGGCGAGATCGCTCGTACGCAGCAGCGCGTAGACCGGCAGGAGGTGCAGCTTGCCCTCGAGCAAAAGCCGGCGAGGGATGGAGCGCGAGATCCGCGTCCTGTTGGCGAGCCGGCGCGCGGTCGGTTCAGGAGACTGTCGCATGTCCCCTCACGATGTCAGGCCAGCGCACCTCGTCCGCTCCATGCTGCGCGATGAACGCGAGTACCCACCGCTCCCAGCCGAAGGCGACGCAGCCGCTCGACGCAATCGCGCCGGTGGTGGTGCGGATCTCGAAAGCGCGCCCGAAATGCTGCTGATGATTGTTGAATGAGGCGGCCGCCACGGTCCGGTTCGCCGCGACGGAGAGACGCAGCTCGAACTTGAGCGGTCGCGCCTCCTGCATCAGCCGCCTTCCCCGTGCCTCGGTCGTGAAAAAAGGATCCGTCGCCGTCTCGATGAATCCGTCGAGGTCGAGCGCCTTGATCCATTGGGAGACGCGACCGATCATTCCATCGCGCAGCCGCTCGACGGCCGCTTCGCTCCCGACGACGATGATTTCGCGCATCGTGAACGCGCGCAACCGCTCGAGCGGATTGGATTCATCCTGCTCCTCGCGGAAGCAGCGGCCGGCGGCAGTGACAAGGGAGCCCGCCTCGGAAACCGCGCTGCTCGCATAGCGCGGATATGCGTGATAGCAGACGGCCGGCGACATCGCGCTGTCAGCATCGGCGCCCTTGACGAGCTTCTGCGGAAAGGCGGCGAGAAACCCGGCGCGGCGAAGTGTTTCCATCTCGATCGCTTCCGGGTACTCGGCCTCCACCGCGCCATACTCCAGCGCCCAGGCGCGTACGGTGTCGTCGAAATAGCGGGCAAGCTCCAGTGCGGAGTGACGCAGCCTGATCCCGCCGCGGGCGACGACTTCGATTTCGCCCCGACCAACCATCTCCGCGGGTGCCGAAGGGTGATACTGCCGCGCACCGGACGATCGCGGAAAGACCGGAGCGGCGGGCTTCCGGCGAGGGCGCGCAGTCGCTGCTTTTCCACCCGCGGAGAAAACGCGCGCCATCGTCCCGATGCTCCTGAAGTTGGCGAGAACGACGTGCTCGTCGGGAATGCGGCGGCCGAGCTCCGATTCCAGGAAGGCGATCAACTCGAGGATGCGCAGCGAATCGAGCACGCGTTCTTCGAACAGCAAAGTGTCCGCGGTCACTCCGGCCCCGAGTCCCTCGGGGGCGAGCCTCGCCACGATGAAATGCTGAAGACGTCCCGCCAGCTCGCGCTCGGTCAGCACGGCCGCGTGCCCCAGCTCGAGTCGAGGCAGTACTTCACCACGCGCGGATAAAACTCGAGGGCGCGACCTGGCGCGATTCGGCTCCCATCGAGCGCGGCGCGCGTCCTCGCGGTGTCGAACAGCTTCGGGTGGGCGAGCTGATACGCGAACGTACTGATTGATCGCGTTGCGTCACGCATTACCTCGTTCCCGGCTTCCTCCACCGAACGCACGAAAAGGTCGTAGGTATCGAGGTCCACTATCAGCGGTTTCTCGATCGCGCGCTTTCTCCACGCCGGCCGGAAACGAACCAGCGAATCAACGGTCGCGCCGATGAGATCGGCAAGCGAGCTCGACGATTCGGCGCCCGAGGCGAGATGAAAGACGCCGGTGTCCCCATGGTCGATGAGATGCAGGGCGGCGTCGGCGACAAAGTCGGAGCTGACAATATCAACACATTCGTCGGGATCGCCGGGAATCATCGGGGCGAGACCGTTGTAGACGAGCCGGATGGCGTGATGAATGGCATTGAATCCGCGCACCATGCCGGTGTTCGAATCGCCGGCGACAGTGCTGAGCCGGAGCAGCAGAACAGGCAAATCGTGCATCGCGTTCCGGACGATCTCCTCCATCTCCGCCTTCGATTGCTCGTAGCTGTTCACGAATCCCATGCCGGCGTCGCCAAAGTCGTCTTCCGAGAAACCGCCCGACCGCTTGCCACTGACATACACAGTGCTGAATAACGCGACGCACTGGAGGTTGTCGCACCGGCGCGCGAAATCGAGAATCGCCCGCGTACCGCAGACGTTCAGCGCGCGCGCCTCGCTCAAGGGAAGGGTGAATGAGGTGGAGCCGCCGCAGTGAACGATGTGGGTGGTCTCGCGTGCAAGCGCGTTGAGATCGGCCTCCGCCAGACCGAGCGTTGGTCCGTCTCGAAGCTCCCCCTCGAGCACGACGACGCGGGCAACCGGTTCCAGGTCCCGAAGGATGCCGGCGATGTCCGGCTGACGCGTGCTGCCGCGCCGCACGAGAGCGTTGACGGTCGTCTCCTTCCTCGCGGCAAGACGGCGCAGCAGCTCGCTGCCGACTGCGCCCGTCGCTCCGGTGAGCAGAACCGATGAACTCTTTACGCTCAATGCTCGAGGATCATGCACGCCCAGTTCAGCCCGTAACCAAAGGTGAACAGGAGCAGATGATCACCCCGCTTGATGCGACCGCTTTCAGTGGCGCGGCGCAGGTTGAGCAGATTGTCCGAAGCGACAGTGTGGCCCACCCGGCTGATATTCTCGGTAAAGATTCGCTCGAGCGGGCAACCGATCAGTCGCCCGAGTATCTGCCAGCTCCGCAGCGAAACATTGTGCGGGATGACGAGCGCGATGTCATCGATCGTCAGGCCCGCCTTGTCCAGAGTTCTCTCGATCAGCGCCTTCGCGGTCGGGAAGTAGGCGGCGAGTATCTCGTTCTCGAGCGATCCGGAATCCCAGAGCGCGCCCTTTGTGACGTGTGTGCATTCGACGATGCGGTTTCTCGCCGCGCCGCGGCGCACGAGCGCGGCACACGCGCCGTCGGAAACGACGTTGTAAATGAGATCGCGCTTGTGCGAGGGCGGAAACTTGTCCGCGCTGACGCACAGTACCGACTTGAGATCATCCTCGGCGACGATCATCGCCCGCGCGAGCCTGAGCGCGGCAAAGATGGACGCGCACCCGAGCTGGTTTACGCCGATGACGGCGGCATTCCGAAGCTGAAGCTCGGCCTGCAGGCGCGAAGCCGGATACCTGAACAGATCCGACACTTCGCTCAACTCGAGGACCGATTCGGGCGCGCCATTCATGGCGGACGCGGAGCCTGCGTTCCACATTGTCGAGCTGGAGGTAAGCGCAGTCGCGTAAAGCACGACGCCGATCTCGTCGCGGTCGATCTCATTCTCGGCAAACAGCTTCCCGGCGGCCGCAATCGCCATGTCGACATTCGATTCCTCGCCAGCGAGGTGCACGCCCTCGAAGCCAAAGGACGCGAGCACGGCGGCGGACCCGCCCAGCAGTCCGGCCGCGTCCAGCTCGCCAAGAGTCGCGACGCGTTCGGGAAGATACTCGGCGATTGCATCGATACCCGTTTCGTAATCCGTGACTCGGTCCATGGAAGCCGAGAGCGCGGGTAAGGGCTCGAAAGGTGAAAGCCGGCCAGGTTGTTCCGATCTGCTCATGCTTCAGAATACGCGCATGCGGGCATTGGGGAGATACGTCTTATTACGTAGTCGTGTGTCGCTGTCAGGTTGGAACCCTGATCGTCGGGAACGACCCGCGGAACTGCTTTCCGAACAACGCCCTGATCAGCTCGGCCTTCTTCGAGCCCTTCCCACCGAGGAATCGAACGGCGATCGCGGGAGGCCCGCCACGCATTTCGATCACGAGATTCTCCGTGGCGGTGCGCACGGTGTAATCCTCGCCGGAACGCTCATAGCTGGCCCTCGTCTGCATCAGGCACTTCTCCAGTATCTGCTCGGCCTCGGCGCGACTGACGTGCAGGAGCGCGGCCTTGTCGCGCGCAAACAATCCCCCGGCGAGGAGAAAGAGGAGGAAGGCCGCCAACCCGTATCCCGGCCGTTCACGCGCGAAGGCCAGATTCGCAGCGGTCGCGGCGACAATCGCCGAATTTACGATCAGGAGTGAGCGTCCCTTCCACAGTGTGGGCCTGCGAACGGCCGCAAGCAGGGCCGCCCACAACACAAGGACAACGAGATACGCGCCGATCCATGGCGCGGCGGCGGCCACGTGCCAACCGGTGCGGGTCGCCGTTCTACTCTTCGAGCAGGGCCTTCAGGTTCTCGACGACTCGCTTGCTCTCCTGGTCGTTAAGCCTTTCGAAGACCGAGAGCTGCATCTTGCCGAGGACGTTCTGGGGAACCTCGTACTCGACGTCGAAGCTGAGGCGGGTCTTCCCGGCGTTCGTGTCGGCGCGGTAGGTAAAGGTGCTGCGCGCGCCCGTCGTCGTCTTGTACACGAACTCCTTGCCGGGAAGGAAGCGAACGGTCTCCGCTTTCCCGGACAGCTCGATGCCGGCGAGACTGTAAACCCAGTCCCAGCTCGTACCGGGCTTTTTCACATCGCCACTGAGATTTGCCACCGACTTGAGGGGACCGATGAAGGCGGGATGATTCGTCACGTCAACGATGTAGTTCATCAGGCTTTCGGGTGAGCAGGTCACCTCCAGCGACTGCGCGACTCTCGACATTGAAATTCCGCGTGTTTGAGTTGGCCAGCTCGACACTGGGAAAATGTTGCCGTTGCCGCTGGCTGTCGAGTCACTTGCCAGGCAATGGGGCGCGCGCGGGTCAATCGTACGCTCGACGCTCTCCCGCGGGCAGGAGTTGAATGAGACGGTCGCGCAGGGATTCGAGCTTCTTTGCGCTCAGGCGCATCGCCCGGGCTGAGCTCGGCATCTTCTCTTCCCGCTTGTCCGCACCGGTTACATAGGCGTACGCCGCCGAGTGAAGGGTCTCGACATCCACCGGCGAAAAGCCCTGCAGCAGCCCCTCGATGCGAGAGGCCTCCTCTCTGAACCCCTCTTCTCTCAACCGAGTGGCGGTAAGGGTGAGCAACTCGAAGGTCGGGAAGGCAGGGCCCATACCCGAATATACCCCGAACTCACAATGGCCGTAGGGCTGAGGTGGCTTCGTTTTCTTGACTATCTGGAGGACAAAAGCAGGGAGCTTGACGCTTTGGCAGCCCTAAGCTGATCAGCTTTCATACTGGCGTTCCCCTAGAAATCGAGCTTTCGGACTTGCCATGCCGATAGCGCAACCAGGAACATCGCCGCAATCAAACTCATGGCGATTGGGGTCACCGGCAGTGACGAGCCGAGCAGGAACGTTTTTCCGACCAGGTGCCGTTTACCGTCCATGGCGTCGAAAACGTTGAGGGAATCGAGTCGTGGAAGCTTGGTGAAGACGTAGAAGGCAGCGATCAGGCCGAGCGCGATCCCCGGCGCTGCGTATTCCCCTTGTAGCGTGTGCGAGAGAAAGAATCCCAGCGTGTAGAAGACCATGCCGGCCGCGACGAGGATGAAGCC
>JACCRL010000040.1 GCA_013813605.1 Gemmatimonadaceae bacterium | reverse complement strand
CAGCCTTCCGGAGGCGAAGAACGAAGCTCGGCTTCGCCTCGACGAAATGCGGATCCTGATATCCCTCGCTGATGTGAATCACCTCCGTCCGGGCACCGCCCACGGAGTGTGCGATGTCGTGGAGGTCGGTAGTGCTCGTGACGACGAAAAGCTGCGGCTTTGGCGGCAGAGCGGCGGCCGGCAGTGCGATCGACAGCATCGCTGCGACGGCAATACCTGCCAGTCCGGCTTTGAGAATTCGTTTCATGTATTGCTCCTGACCTCTCGGCCGATTGATCAAAATGGGTGTGGACGGTGAGGTCCGACGGCGAACGTCATCTGAAGCAGGATCCGGTTTATCGCCCTCTCACCGAGGCCGGGTTTGTAGCGCTCGTACATCGCGGCCATCTTCGAGAACTCACTGGGAAAGAACTGCAGGTATCCGGAGAACGCGGTCGTGCGACCGCTGTCTGATTGATCGTTGTCCACCCAGTCGAAGCGGCCGCCGACGTAGCTGCGCCTGGTCAGCTGATACCGTGAAAAGACGTACCCACCTCCCGCGTCACGGGCGGGACCCAGATACTCCACCCGAGTACCGGGCACGCCTGACTCCCGAGGCTGTTTCTGGTTCAGCTGGCGCATGTACTCCGCCTGCACGAGGAACGACTTGTAGAGTCCGCGCGCGAGCGGCTTCCAGCGGTATGTAAAGTCCGCGCCGACCAGACTCTGGCGCACGTTTATCCCTGGCGTCCCATCCAGTCCTGCGCATTCCGGCAATCCATTGCACAGGATCGGCTGTGCCCGCGCCGATGTTGCGCCGCTCAGCGAAAGCTCGACGTTAGAGGCTTCCGATACATCCCAGTAGTTCCGCAGGCGAGCCGAATAACCGAGCCCGCTCAACCGCTTGTTGGCAGGCTCGACCGTGGCGAGCTCCTCCTCCGGTTCGCCGAGATGATCGACGACCGTCGCCAGCACTTCCTGATAGAACCCGAACGGCGCGAAGATCTTGCTCCCCCACAATCCCGTGCCCTTTAATCCCTCAGGGCCAAGAAAACGCTGGATCACGTGCGGATACTCCACCGTGTGGAGTTCCGCGCGGTGAGTGGTGTTCTGCTTGCCAAATGGCATGTGGAAACGGCCGATCCGCGCCTGCGTCTCCCACGGCAGCGCTGTCGCGGTCGCGTATGCTTCCTCGACGGCGATCCCTTCCGCGTCGGAAATCCCAAGAATGAAATCGGCGCGGAAGTACGGATCGACCGCGGAGCTCAGCGCCAGCTCGACCTCGCGGATCTCGAACCGGCGTCCGCCCTCGATCGTCGAGCCGTCGGGTGAAAAATCGGCGACGATGTCACCGATCGCGCTGATGTCCGGCATCAGCCGAGGGTTGACGGGCCCCTGGCCGGGTCCCATCCGTGTCGATGAATCGGGCGCTCCCGACTGCAGCGCTTCAAGCTCCCTGACGAGCGCGATCGAATCGGCGCGCGCGATGCTGTCGGCGCGGGCAACGCTGTCGGCGCGCGACGGAGTCTGCGCGCTCAGTGCTGAAGCGGATGCAACGAGCGCGCAGAATGCGGCGGAAAATCGCATTGCTTAATCTCTTCGTAAGATGTGGGCCGGAAAAAGTTTTTCCGGCGAAGTCGTCCGCGACGGAAATCGCGGCAGGAATGGCGCGCTTACGCGCGCCGGCTGGACGACTCGAAGAGAGGCGGGCCGCGGGAGGGCGGAAGAATTTCCGCTGGAGCGTTGCGGCGTGAAACGAGCTCAGGCGCCCTGAGCGCACGCGGCGGGGAAATGTCGGCAACCGGTGCATGGGGAAGCGGAACGCCGCCGGCAAGCTTGTGCCCCACACACGCGGCGCAGCTCGCTTCGTCGTGTACGTAGTGGAGCTGTGTTCCCGGTGCTTCGACGTGCGCGACCGTATTGGGTGCGTCGCTCTCGAGCAGGGGGGCGGCGGCAAGCGCTGCCTGGCCAACAGCCAGCAGCAAGGCCGCCTGGCGCAGGAACATCTTCGTTCTGCTCACCCGTGTCTTCACGGCCTTCATACCCGCAAAGGTAGCCATAGTTCTTCCGGCAAGCGAAATCAGCCGATATACCCGCGCAGCCGGTCGAGCATGCGCCTGTCGGTCGTCTCCGCATCGTCCAGCTTGGGCGTCTCGATGACCTTGCCAATGCTCGCAAGCCGCTCGTCGTTCATGATGCGGCGGAACGGCTCTTCGCCGATCGCTCCCTCGCCGATCAGCTCGTGGCGGTCCTTCCGCGACCCAAGCGGCGCCTTGGAATCGTTGAGGTGCATCATGCGCAGGCGGCCGTGCCCAATCACATCGTCGAAGCGCGCCCACACGCCGTCGTAGTCGCCAACAAGATCGTAACCGGCGGCAAAGATGTGCGCCGTGTCCACGCACACTCCGACGCGGTCACGCTGCGGCGCCGGAATCA
>JACCRL010000025.1 GCA_013813605.1 Gemmatimonadaceae bacterium | reverse complement strand
CCCTCCTCGATCTTGTCGAGGTCGGTCTCCATGTGCGACGTGAACTGCACGTTGAACACATCGGGGAAAGCCTTCACCATAACCTTCTCGACCTGCTCGCCGAGTGCGGTTGGAAAGAACCGCCGCTGCTCGAGCAGCGCGTATCGCCTGTCGACGAGAGTAGTGACGATCGAGGCGTAGGTTGATGGGCGGCCGATGCCGAGCCGCTCGAGCTCCTTTACCAGGCTCGCTTCGGAAAAGCGCGGCGGGGGTTCGGTGAAGTGCTGCGATGGTGTGATCGATTTCACGGGCACGGCTTCGCCGACCTCGACGACGGGAAGTCCCTGCTCATCCTCGAGCGCTTTCCCCTCCCCTTCCTCGCGCGCTTCCTTGTACAGCTTCTGATAGCCGAGGAACTTGACGACGCTGCCAGTGGCGCGGAACTGATAGCGGCCGAGGTCGAAGTCCACCGTCGTCGTGTCGAACACCGCGGGCGCCATCTGCGAGGCCATGAAGCGCTGCCATATCAGCTCATACAGCTTGAGCTGGTCTTCCTTGAGGTATTTCCTGACGTGATCGGGACGGCGCTTGGGATCGGTGGGCCGGATCGCCTCGTGCGCATCCTGCGCGTTGCTGGAATTCGCCGATCCATATAACCGTGGCGCGTCGGGAAGAAATTCCTGTCCGTACATCATCTTCACCCAATCGCGGGCTTCCTCCACCGCGCTGGGCGAGACGCGCGTCGAATCGGTGCGCATGTAGGTGATAAGACCGACCGCGCCCTCCTCACCGATCTCGATTCCCTCGTAGAGATCCTGCGCCAGGCGCATCGTGCGCTTGGAACCGAAGCCAAGTTTCTTCGCGGCCTCCTGCTGGAGCGTGCTGGTGGTGAAGGGCGGATACGGATTCTTGCGCCGCTCGCGCCGCTTTACCTCGGTTACCTCGAACGTCTTTCGCCCCTTGAGGTCATCAAGGATCGCGCTTGCCTGTGCCTCGTTGGAGATGACGGGCTTCTTGCCGTCAACCTGGTGGAGCTTGGCGGTGAACTGCTGGCCGTTTTTCTCGAGCTGTGCTTCGACTGTCCAGTATTCGACGGGCTTGAATGCGCGGATCTCGCGCTCCCGCTCGACGAGCAGGCGCAGCGCCACAGTCTGCACGCGTCCGGCGGAGATTCCCTTCTTCACGGTCTTCCACAGCACCGGACTCGCCTTGTAGCCGACGAGCCGGTCGAGCACGCGACGCGCCTGCTGCGCGTCCACCTTGTTGGTGTCGATCTCGCCGGCGGCGGCGATTGCGCTCTGCACTGCGTCCTTCGTGATCTCGTGAAACAGGACGCGCCGAATGCGCGCGCCGTTCTTGGTCTTGATCTGCTGGGCGACGTGCCAGGCGATTGCTTCGCCCTCGCGGTCAGGATCAGTCGCGAGAAAGATCTCGCGCGAATCTCTCGCCGCGCTCTTCAACTCGGCGACAGTCTTCTCCTTGCCCGGAATCGTCACGTAATCGGGCTCGAAGCCGTTCTCGATGTCGATTCCCATTTTCTTTTCGGGGAGATCGCGCACGTGACCGATCGTCGCCCGCACCTTGTACGCGCGACCGAGATACTTGCCGATGGTCTTTGCTTTCGCGGGTGACTCGACGATGACGAGCGACGTCGAGCCGGGCTCCGACGGAGCTTCGTCCTCGACGATCTTGCTGGCCGTCTTTCTGGCGCGCGTCGCTTTCTTCGCCGCTGTTTTCGCGGTTGTCTTGCGGGCGGCCGTTTTCTTCTTTGCGGTCGCCATTTCTAGTGCACCGTGATGTTGTCGCCAGCGCCCGGCCCGGAATCTTCGAGGCCGGTTCCCTCGAGCAGGCCGCGCAGGTCGTCGAGCGCAATGCGCCCGTCGAACTGCATCAGCGCTCTTTCGATGATGTGCTCCAGCTCAGAGCCGTTAATGGCGCCCGAGCCGTTGAGGGAAATGAGATGCCCCCACGCCTCGGGAGCGAAGCGCCCCCGCTCGTGCGGCCCCATTACCCGGAAAGTCGAAGGTGTCCGTTCGTCCATTTCTCTCAGTATCCTCTGCCTATTTTAAAGCCCGGCCAAGCCCGGCTATCTGTTCGATAAGTTGTTGCCGCCCATGCTTTTCCGCGTCGATGACATGGTCCGCGGTCTCGTACAGCGACCGCTGTTTCCCGTGCAGCTCCCTGAGCACCTCTACCGGGTCGCGTCCGGCAAGCAGCGGTCTTGTCTCCACTCGGCGGAGCCGCCGGGCGACCGCCTCGGGTGACGCTCTAAGGTATATGATACGGGCTGCCGGGCGCAAAAGTTCGACGGAAGCGGTTTGAGTGATCCAGCCGCCACCCGGCGACAGCACCATCCCGCAGGCTCCGCTCATCTCGACGGTCACCTCGTGCTCCAGCGCGCGAAAATGACTCTCCCCAGCGGTGCGAAAGATCTCGCGCACTTCCATCCCGGCCCGCCTTTCGATCTCCTCGTCGAAATCGAGAAAGCGCCAGTCGAGTCGTTTTGCCGCCGCTCGGCCGATGGTGGTCTTGCCGACTCCCGGGAGTCCGACCAGCACGAGATGCGGGGGAGTCTTACCGTCCGTGTCGTGCACCCAGTGAAGTGATATACCCTTCGTAGTTCCGTTTGAGCTCCGCGAGCGAATCGCCGCCGAACTTCTCGAGCATCGCATCGGCGACGACGAACGCTGTCATTGCCTCGGCGATTACTCCCATCGCTGGCACCGCGGTGACATCACTTCTTTCCGCGACGGCCTGCGCGGGCTCGCGCGTTTTCATCTCCACTGTCCCGAGGGGACGCATCAGCGTGCTGATCGGTTTCATCGCCACGCGCAGCACGATCTGCTCGCCGGTGGTCATACCACCCTCGAGGCCCCCGGCGCGATTGGTGCGCCGCCGCACTCGACCCGTGCGCACATTCCCCTCCGCCGCGTCGATCTCGTCGTGAGCTTCGGAGCCGGGGCGCCGCGCGACCTCGAAGCCGAGACCGATCTCTACGCCCTTGACGGCGGGAATCGACATCAGCGCCGCCGCGAGGCGGCCATCGAGCTTGCGATCCCAGGAGACATGCGAGCCGAGCCCAACCGGAACACCATCGCACACCACCTCGGCGA
>JACCRL010000415.1 GCA_013813605.1 Gemmatimonadaceae bacterium | reverse complement strand
GGTCGGCAGCGGCAATCACTACGTCGATGTCTTCGCCGACGAGCGCGGCATGATCTGGGTCGGAGTTCATTTCGGGTCCCGTGGGCTCGGTCACACCATCGCGTCGGGATTCCTTGCGCTGTCGCAGGGAAAAGAGTGGGGCAAGCGCGTACCGGAGAACGAGGTTCTGCTCGACCTCTCCACTCCGGTGGGCGACGCGTACTGGGCGCTGATGACGCTCGCCGGCGAGTACGCGCACGCCGGACGCGAGTGGGTCGCGAGCAAGGTCGTCACGATGCTCGGCGGACGGCAGCTGGACATCGTTCACAACCACCACAACTTCGCCTGGCGAGAAAGGCACGACGGCGCCGATTACATCGTCGTGAGAAAGGGAGCGACACCCGCGTTTCCCGGACAGCGCGGCTTCGTCGGTGGCAGCATGGGCGACGATGCCGTCATTCTCGAGGGCGCGCGTGACGCCGGTGAGCCTGGCACTCCGCTCCAGCAGGCGGCGCTCTTCTCGACAGTGCACGGCGCCGGGCGCGTGATGTCACGCACCGAAGCGGCGGGCAAGCGAAGCTGGAAGACGAAGGCGATCAAGTCGCCGGGAAAAATTTCGTGGGAGATGCTGCGCGAGTGGATCGACGCGCGCGGCGTGGTACTGCGCGGCGGCGGCCTCGACGAAAGCCCCCATGCGTACCGCCGCCTGCCCGAGGTGCTCGCGGCACAGGGCGAGACGATCAGGGTACTCCATACTCTTCGGCCGCTCATCGTCGTGATGGCGGGCGAGAACGAATTTGATCCCTACAAGGACTGAGACACATGCCGGCGTCGATCGAAGTACCCGAACGTGTCCGGCTGCCGACTGATGCCCGCATCGGCCGCGCCGACCTTCGCGTCGCCGATCTCGGGCGCGCGATCGAGTTCTATCGCGATCTGCTCGGGCTCGAGCTGACCGCCGGGCGGGACGGCCGCACCGCGCTGGCGGCAGAGGGTGGCAGCGAGCTCCTGACCCTGCGTGAAGTGCCCGGCATTCAGCGTCGTCCCGCCCGGCCGCGCTCGACCGGACTGTATCACGTGGCGCTGCTCGTCCCAACGCGGCGCGACCTCGGCCGCGCGTTGCTCGGTCTCAACGCCGCGGGCTATCCGCTGCGCGGACTTTCCGATCACACCGTGAGCGAGTCCATCTATCTGGACGATCCTGATGGCAACGGCCTCGAGATCTACGCCGACCGGCCCCGCTCGAGCTGGCAGTGGAACAACGGCAAGGTGCACATCACGACCGATCCGATGGATGTCGAGGGCGTCATCGCCGCGGCAGAAAAAACGGGGGACGATTCACAGTGGGGCGGACTTCCTTCCAGCACTGTCGTCGGACACATCCACTTCACCGTTGCCAATCTCGATGCCTCTGTCGGCTTCTATCGCGACGTCGTTGGCTTGGACGAAGTGATTCGGATGCCTACGCTGAGCGGCGTCTCGGCGGGAGGCTATCATCACCATCTCAATCTCAACACCTGGGCGGGGGCTGGCGCACCGCCTGACTCGGATCGCGTTGCCGGGCTGGATTCGTGGCAGCTCGTCGTCACGGACTCCGTTGCGCGCGAAGCGCTGGCTCGCCGCCTCCAACCTTACAGCAACGGCTCAGCCGCAGCGTCAGATCCCGACGGAACGGCGCTGCACGTAGTAGTCTGATGCACCTCGCCTCAAATTCGTTAGATGATGAGTGAGTCAACGCTATCCCGTGACCTGGGCGATTTCCTCATCGATCTCTCCATTACACTCGGGAAGCACGCGATCTACCCCGCCGGCCACCCACTCCTCGGCGCGGCCGTGGACAATCTCGCCAACAACCTCGCTGTTCTTCTCAACGCACGGGCATCGCTCTCGCTCGGCGTCGCGAGGAAGCAGCTGATCATCGAAGGGGTCGCGACCGATCCCGAGAATCCCGTCCTGAGAGAGCTCGCCCAGCGCCTCCACAAGCATCACATCGGCGCGATCAAGTTCGCGCAGGGAATCCAGCGGGATGAGCTGGCCGATGCGCTCTCCGCAATCGCGGTGGATGCGACGCGCAGCGAGACGCCGCTCGGGCTCAAGGCGGATGGCGCGGCTGGTCAGTGGCCGCACCTGCGCGTATTTCCGCTGACGTACGACCGTCTCCAGCTCATCGAGGATCCTGACGGCGAACCCCCGACAAGCAGCGAGGGACGAGGCAGCTCGCGAGCGGCGCAGTTGTGGGTCGGCCTCGCGCGCGCCGCGCTCGTCGGCGAGTCAGCGCAGCACGCACTCACTCCCGCCGAGGAAGACCAGTCGCTCGAGCCGGCGTCGGTGGCGAAAGCGATCGACGCACACGAGCGCGAGCAGGCGTACGATCAGGTGATTGTCGGCTACATGCTGCAGATCGGTGATGAGCTGAAAACCGCTGAAGGAGCGGAGGCGAGCGGACTGCGCAAGCGCGTCTCGCGCCTCGTCGGATCGCTCACCGCGCCGACGCTGGAAAGATTGATGGAGATGGGAGGCGACAGCGTACAGCGGCGGAAATTCCTGCTGGATGCGTCGCAGGGAATCACTGTCGAAGCGGTGGTCGACCTCGTCAAGGCCGCTTCGGCTTCCGAGGGTCAGAACGTCTCCCACTCGATGCTGCGGATGCTCGCCAAGCTGGCGCACCATCCTTCTTCAGGGATAGCGTCGAAAGGGAAATCGGACCCAATGGTGCGCGACGTGATGCGCAGCCTCGTGCAGGGCTGGAGCCTGGATGATCCCAACCCCGAGGGATATCGCGCCGTCCTCGAGACGATGTCGCAATCCGGTGGAACGAATGGCGACGCGCCGGCGCTGGTGGTCGAGTCCGATCGGATCGTGCAAATGGCGATCGAGGTCCGGGCGATGGGCCCCCAGGTGGAGAAGGCGATCACCGACATGGTCAGCGCGGGCCGCACCGAGAATCTGCTAGACCTCGTCGAGAAGGCTCCGGACGCCGAGGCCGCGCTGCCGGTCTGGGAGTTTATCGCGAAGCAGGGCATCTTCGATTCCCTGCTTCGGGCGGACCGCGTGAACTTCCGCCTCGTCGAGCGTTTCGTGCAGCGCCTCGGGCTCGCCGCGACGCCGGCATTGGTTGACGCGCTGGTCGCCGCGCCAACCCGAAAATCACGGGAGTTTTTCTCCGACCTGCTGCAGTCGCTGGGCGCCTCCATCGCTCCGATGGTGGCGGAACGGGTTGCAGACGCTCCGCCGGCAGTGCAACGAATGCTGCTCGCACTCATCCGCCGCGTGAAGAATGTGCCGCGCGGATTCTCGCCGCGACCATACG
>JACCRL010000381.1 GCA_013813605.1 Gemmatimonadaceae bacterium | reverse complement strand
CCCGTATACCATCCCGGCGGGTCGCGATAAATCCCTTCGAAAGCCTTGGCCCACTTGTCCTCGACGCCGAACGCCATTGCGTAAGGCAGGTAGCGCTCGAACATCTCCGGCGACGTGATCATCTTCCTGTAGCGCTCGCTCTCAACCCTGCTCAGAAATTCCTTGAAGCCGAGCGCCGCCTCGCGCGCACGGGCGCCGCCGACCGTTCGCGCTGGCATCACCGACCCGAATGCGACGACGATGATCGAGCCCACCACGCCGGCGATCCCAAGGGCTGCCGGGGATACGGAATCCCACGCTTGGCCCGCGGAGAGGGCAGCCAGAAAAACTCCGGGTATCAGCACTACGACCGCCATCCCGTACCACGTTCCCTTCACCCGGTCAGGACGCTTTCGGTAATATCCGCTTCGCACGAGGCTTTCGTAAATCGCGTCGCGCAGCTTCGGTACGGACTTGTAGAACTTGTCGCGCAGGTCGGAAAGTGCGATTGACTCGACCGGCTCGGGCATCGTGTCGACGAAGAGCGCCTTCAGATACCGCTCTTCGTGGGTGGCGAGTCCCGACCACTGCTCGCGCGGCCGCACGAGGTGGAACACGAACTCGGTATCGGAGACCAGGCCGAGCAGCCGCTTCTCCGTCTTCTCCTCGATGCGCACGTAACCGCGCACCGCCAGATCGACCAGCGTGGCGGTGATGTCGCGCATCTCCGCCTCGTGATCGACGAGCGTTCCCAACTCGGCAGGCGACATCATTTCGAGCGGCTCGTACTGCACGGCGATCGAATTTTCCTTCGGGTCGCGGCCGCGCTCGTTCCAGGCACGATACGCAAACGCGAAGATGAGAAAGGGAGCGAGGAGTGGCCAGTAGCGCAGCGCTTCCGAGATGCGGCTCTGCGTCTCGCTCGGACGCGAACGGATTGTGCCCGGCGGCCAGCCGACGCCCACCGTCATGCCCTCAAACGGCTGCAGCTCGCCTCGCAAAGTGAACGTGACGACGTTGCCGGCTTTGTCGACGGCGGCATCGCTGGAAGTGGATCGCAGCGCACCGGTGTAGACTGCGGTCCGCGTCGGCACAAGTCCGGGCGGGAGAGTCACCACGGCGCGTGCCCGCTCTATCGGCATGTCCCAGGCATTGCCGGTCACGTTCCAGTAGAGCTCGTCGAGCTCGCCGGCCGCGCTTCCCGCATAGAAGAAGCGAATCGCGTTCGACACGCGGTACCTGATGACGATCTGGCGGTCGGCGTTTAGCGCGCCCGGAATCCAGATACGCAGCCGGCGCGTCTTGCTGCCGCCCTCATCATCCATGCGCAGCTGTTCGCCGCCGCCGCCGGTGACGCTGAAATCGCGAACCCTCAGCTTCTGCGCCCTGCCACGCCCCGTATTGTGCTGCAGCGAAATGTCGCGCACGACGCCGTTCCACTGGCCGCTGAAGACAAACGTCAGTCGCTCGGTAACATCCACGTCGCCGTTGGCGTGGACGAGATACCCCGCGTCGAACATGCGGATGCGAATCGTACGGTCCTGGGCCGCGGAATGTGGGGCCGCGACCGCGATGGACAGGAGCGCCGCGAGAAGCATCGCGGCGCGGCATTTCGGCATCAGCTTCTCAGAAGCTGACCTTGGGCAGCGCGCGGTCGCCTTCTTCGGCTTCGAAAAACTCGCGCTGCTGAAAGCCCATCGGCCCCGCGACGAAGTTGGATGGCACGGTCTGAATAGCAGTGTTGTAATCGCGGACGACCGCGTTGTAGTAACGACGCGCGCTCTGCACGGACTCTTCGATTTCGGCCAGCTGCCCCTGCAGATCCCGGAAGCCGCCCGACGCCTGGAGCTCCGGATAGGCCTCGACGGCCACGTTCAATCCCCGTAGCGCGGTGGACAGCTGCGCCTCGGCGACAGCGCGCTCCGCTGGTCCGGCGCTCTGGGCGGCAACGACGCGCGTTCGTGCCGCGGTAACCGATTCGAGCGTGCCGCGCTCGTGCGTCGCATACCCCTTCACCGTCTCAATGAGATTCGGCACGAGGTCGGCGCGGCGCTTCAGTTGGACGTCAATGTCCGACCAGGCGTTGTCGCCGGTGACGCGGAGCGACACCAGACGGTTGTAAAGCATGATGACGGCGAGCACAACGGCCGCCAGGACGGCAAGCGTGATGATCATCTTTAACTGTTCGGTTGGTGGAAGCCCGAAGATAACGCTCTAGGCGGCCTCGCGAGTTACCGCCTTCGGGCAACGGAATTGCTAGACTTTCGTGCGCTCGCCCATCTCAAACGGAGAACAGGAATGCTTTCACGCCGCTTTGCGACCATCCTAGGTGCGTTTCTGGTCATCGAGGGCGTCTGGGGAATGTTCAGCCCGGTCGTATTCGGGATCCTGCCTACGAACACGCTGCGTGCCTCGATACACCTGGTGCTCGGACTGCTGGGGCTTTGGGCGGGCCGAAGCG
>JACCRL010000367.1 GCA_013813605.1 Gemmatimonadaceae bacterium | reverse complement strand
AGGTTGGGCGCGAGCTCCTGCACGTCGCGAAACGCCTCGAGTCCCCGCTTGCCCGGCATCTGCTCGTCGAGGAGCAGGATGTCGAACGGACGGCGCCTCAGCAGCTCGACCGCATCGTCGGCATTCGATGCCCACTCTACGGTATAGCCCTTGGAGCGCAGGAAGATGCGGTGAGCCTCCAGAAGCTCACCTTCATCGTCCACCCAGAGTATCGATTTTGGGGGGTTGAGAACGGGTACCGCCATGATTCGGAATGTAGCCCGGTGCCCGCCCTTGTGCCTAGATTCCACGGGTGATGGGACAACCGATTCGCTACGCTCTCATTTGCCCCGAATTCCGGTTCAAGGCGGTGCTTGCGCTCGCGGGTCGGGCGCCCATCGGCGGCGAGCGGGAGATTGCGCTGGCGTGTCTGCAAGTGGCGCGGCTGTGCGCGGGGCTCCTGCCGCCATATGCCCTCACGACCGAGGTCATGGTTCTCCGCGCGGAGAACACACGACAGTGGCTCTCCGCTCTCGCCATTCCGCAGGGAATGCGGACTGTTGCCGCGCGAATCCTCGAGGCGTTGGCGGGATTGGACCGCGCGCGCGTCGCGGAAGGGCTGGCGGACCTTGTCATCGCCGCCGCCGTGCAGTTAGATGAGGCATCGCGAACCGAGATGGACGGGCTGATACAAGAGCTCTCGGCGCCTGGCGCAGCGGAGACTTCTTTCGCGCCACCGATTGATGTGCACCTTCAAGCGAGCTGAACATGGCCGGCCACAGCAAGTGGAAACAGATCAAGCACTACAAGGCGGCGACCGACGCCAAGCGCGGCGCGCACTTCACCAAGCTCATTCGCGAGATCACCATGGCCGCCAAGCTTGGCGGCGGCGATCCGGCGGGTAATCCGCGTCTGCGCACGGCGATCGACACCGCCAAGTCCGCATCGATGCCGAAGGAGAATATCGAGCGCGCGGTAAAGAAGGGGACGGGCGATCTCGAGGGCGTCACCTACGTCGAGGTCACGTACGAGGGATACGGTCCGGGCGGCGTCGCGATCCTGATCTTCGCGCTGACCGACAATCCTACCCGCACCGTCGCCGACGTCCGCCACAAGCTGAGCCGCCTCGGCGGCAACCTCGGCTCCACCAACTCGGTTTCCTACTTGTTCGAGCGGAAAGGCCAGCTGTACATCGAGGCGGCGAAGTACGACGAGGACAGGATCCTCGAGGCGACGCTCGACGCGGGCGCCGAGGATTTCAAGGCTGAGGGAGAGCAGTACATCGTGACCACCGACCCGGCAGCGATGCACGCCGTAAAGGCTGCGCTCGAGACCGCTGGATTCGAGATCGCCGAAGCGGAGATCACTTCCATTCCCAGGACAACAGTACACATCGAGGGAAAGAACGCCGAGTCACTGCTCAAGCTGCTGGAAGAGCTGGAGGAGCTGGACGACGTGCAAAAGGTCGCCGCGAACTTCGACATGGACGTCGCGCAGCTTTCGGGCGCTTGACCGTTCCCCTCCGTCCCGCACGCGTTGAAGCTCCGCCGAGCGTAATCCTTGGGATCGATCCCGGCACGGCTGTTACCGGTTACGGGGTGGTGCGCAAAGACGCTCGCAACTCGCTGACGCTGGTAGAGTGCGGAGTAATTCGCACCAAGCCGCGCGACGCGCTGGCGCAGCGGCTGCAGGAGATTCACGAAGGCATCAGCGAGCTGATCCGGCGCCACCAGCCGACGGTGCTCTCGATCGAGGACATCTTCTACGCGCGCAACGTGCGTACTACGGTGGTACTCGGGCATGCGCGCGGTGTGATATTGCTCGCCGGCGCGCAGGCGGGGCTCGAGATCCACGAATATCCGCCGGCGGAGATCAAGAAAGCGGTCGCGGGGACGGGCGCTGCAACCAAGGTGCAGGTGCAGTTCATGGTCGCTCGCCTGCTGCGCCTCAAGTCGGCGCCGCAGCCATCGGACGCGGCGGACGGCGTTGCGGCTGCGCTCGCTTTCGCCCTCGCGCCGAGATTGCCGACAATTGATTTCTTCGGCGTGCGCTCGTGATCTCGCAGGTCACGGGTAAACTCGTCGCGAAGGATCTCGACACACTCGAGGTGATGACGAGCGGCGGCGTGGCGTACGAGTTGACGATCCCGCTCAGCGTTTACGAGACGCTGCCGCGTGCGGGTGAGGCGGTAACGCTGCAGACATCGCTGGTGGTGAAGGAGGATTCGTGGCAGCTCTTTGGCTTTGTGAGCGTGTTCGAGAAACGGTTGTTCGAGAAGCTGCTGACCGCCAACGGCGTCGGTCCGGCGCTGGCGATCGGACTACTGTCAGCGCTCTCCGCGACGCGTCTCATCCGCGCGATCCAGGAGAAGGACATACCGACACTCCAGAGTGTCCCGCGTGTGGGGCGGAAGAAAGCGGAGCGGCTGATACTGGATCTCGGTGACAAGCTCGATGCGCTGGGCGAATCTTCCGGAGGCCCGGGCGTCGCGCCAGCGACTGCGGCGGCCGATGACGCGTTGCGCGCGCTGGTGTCGCTTGGATACTCGACGGCAGATGCGGAGCGCGGTGTGAGAAAGGCGCTCGATGCTGGCGCGGGTGGTTCGTCGGCCCCCGATCTGATTCGGGCGGCCCTGGCTAAACTTGGCGGGAGATGACAGGAATGTTGATGAATTTCCAATTGCGGCGCGTCAGATTCGTCCTGCTGTTTGCCTGTGCAGCGTGCTCCCCGGCACGCGCGCCTTCGGCTCCAGCGCCGATGGCTGCACCGCCCCTTTCACCCGTCGAGCTGCGGATGCGCGATGCGGTGCGCCTGCACTACCCCGAATCGGTCAGGCTGCTCGAGCAGGCGGTGAACATTTCGAGCGGCACGTTGAACGTCGCGGGGGTGCGGAAGGTCGGCGACCTGTTTGCGGCCGAACTGAAGGGACTCGGGTTCGAAACCGAGTGGGTGTCGTTCCCCGACTCGGTTCGCGGCGCTGGACATCTGCGCGCGGTGCATCGCGGCACCCTTCGCCCGCGCCTGTTGCTCATCGGACATCTCGACACTGTGTTCGAGGGCGAGGCGCAGCGATGGGTCCAGGAGGACACGATCGCGCGCGGGGCGGGCACGAGCGACATGAAGGGTGGGGACGTGTCCATGATCCTGGCGCTGCGCGCGCTGGCAGACGCGGGGCGCCTGAAGGACATGCACGTGATCGTAATCATGACCGGAGACGAAGAGGCTCCGGCGCAACCGCTCTCCATTACGCGGGCGGCGCTGCTCGATGCTGCGCGGGAAAGCGACCTTGCCCTTGCATTCGAGGGTGGCACTGAGTCTCATGCCGCGATTGGCAGGCGGGGGTCGAGCGGATGGAGCCTTACCGTCACTGGGCGTCAGGGCCATTCATCGGGAATTTTTTCAGCAGGAAGCGGTTACGGTGCTGCCTACGAGGGAGTGAGGATTCTCGATGAGTTCCGACGAGCGATGGCTGGCGAGCAAGGGCTCACCTTCAATGTCGGCGTATTGGCGAGCGGCACGACCGTGGTGCCGCGACCTGAGAATGGGGGCATGCTGGCTGACGGGAAGAGCAACATCATTCCGCCGGTACTTCAGGCCACGGGCGATCTCCGCTTTCTGACTGACGCGCAGAAGGAGGCCGCCCGCGCGCGGATGCGCGCAATCGTTGCGCGCCCGCTGGCCGGAGCGCAGGGAACGATCACATTCGAGGACAGGTATCCGGCGATGCCGATCACGCCTGTCGGCCAACGTCTACTGGCGATCCTCGACGCAACGAGTCGTTCGCTGGGATACTCGTCGGTCACAACGACTGCGCCGGAGAGCCGAGGGGCGGGCGACATCTCCTTTGTCGCACCACTCATTCCCGGCATCGACGGACTGGGCGTCGCAGGAGCGGGCGCGCACTCGCCTCGCGAGCAGGCTTTCCTGCCGTCGATAAGACTGAGCGCCGAGCGGGCGGCGGTATTCATGAGCAGGCTTGTGGAGCAGTGGGAAGCGAGACAGGCTGATCCTGGATCTCGGTGACAAGCTGGACGCCCTCGGAGCTGGTGCTCCAGCAGGCCGTCCGATGTCACCCCGTTTCCGCGGTCATCGGACTGATGGAGCAGGCCACCTGCATTACGCTGTTGGCCGGGAAGCCCCCCTTGGTCGCGTGCTCCCTTACCGCTTTCTCATCCGAAGCGTTGTAGACGCAGAAGATCTTGTCGCCGGTGACAAAGCTCTGTACCCACTGTACGTCGGTGCCGGCGCGATTCATGTCCCTGAGCACTCCGCAGGATTTCTGCGAGATTGCTTTGAGCTCATCGCTGGAGAGCTTGCCGGCATTGGGGATTTGACGCTCGATCAGAAACTGTGGCATTGGGGTTCCGCTGTTGTGGGAATAAAAAAACCTATCATGGCTCCGCGGATGCGCCAGAGTCGGCCCCTTTCTCTCTCCGGGACCGAGTGTATTGTTCCTCGCTTCCGGCCGCTCATGAACACCTACCAGAACTTCTCAACTCGCGGGGAACGGAATTGACCAGCGGCAGCGTGGCGATGCGCGCGCGGACGGCGATACGGGCCAGCACCTTTACGGAGTCGGTGATCCGCGAGATGACGCGCGTCGCCAATCAGTATGGCGCGATCAATCTGGCGCAGGGGTTCCCGGATTTCCCGATGCCGGAGCCGATGAAGGACGCGGCCTGCGCGGCGATCCACGGTGACATCAACCAGTACGCCATCACGTGGGGCAGTCCGGCGCTGCGACTTGCGATCGCCGAGAAGTACCGGATCTGGTACGGAATGGAGATCGATCCCGAGCGCGAGATCACGGTGTGCTGCGGCGCGACGGAGGCGATGGCGGCGGTGTTCCTGGCGCTCATCGATCCCGGCGACGAAGTGATCATCTTCGAGCCGTACTACGAGAACTACGGTCCTGATGCGATCCTCGCCGGCGCGAAGCCGGTGTTCGTACAACTGGAGCAGCCGAACTGGAAGTTCGATCCCGACAAGCTGCGGGCGGCGT
>JACCRL010000363.1 GCA_013813605.1 Gemmatimonadaceae bacterium | reverse complement strand
CATCGCCATCTCAGGGCTCAGCCAGTCGATGTGAAAATCCTTGCCACGAACCAGCGCGACCGTTCCGTCGGGTAGAATCCCCCAATCGTCAACGATCGGCAGCGGATTCATGGTCGACTGGATCCGCATTCCGCCGTTCGCATCCTGCGACACCTGCATCGAAAATTTGGGTGTCTTGATGAAGGCGAGCGTGTCGACCTTTCTCGTCGCCAGGTCGACGCGGACGAGCGCCGCGGAATCGGGGATCACTGGCGGAGTGAACGCCGCGCGTCCGCCGCCTCCTCCACCGCCAGCACCCGGCAATCCACCCGCGAACACCGGCCTCGGCGGCGCCCGATAGACGAGCCGACCCTGCGGATCGAAGCCCGCCGCGCCGAACGGTCCGCCGATCAGGAACTGAGCATCATTCGCTCTCGGCACCGACATCACGCGCCCGATCTTGCCGCTGCCGTCGATCACCAGCATCGAGAGCGACGCAGGATCGACAAAGAGCGTCGAGTCGCCGCGATACGGAATCAGCCCGCCCGGCCGCGTTCCGTAGGCGTTGGCAGTCGCGCTCGTCGTGTCCGCGACGACCGTGAACTTCTTGAGGTCTGCGTCGAACAGCAACACTCGCCGACCGACGATGTCGTTGACGAGCACGCTGCCGTTCGAAAGCTGGCGCACCGCCGACACCGCGCCGAGCTTCTCGGTCGTCGTCGTGACGACGGCGCCGATCTGGCGAATGGGCGGAAGCTGCTGGGCGGTGGCGGGAATCCCACCTGCGATGACGAGCGCGGCGGCGAGAAGGACGCAGTGAGTTTTTTTCATGGCAGTTTTCTCTGTGGGTGACACTGTTGGAGAGCTGTTCTGTTTACTGTCTGATGATGATTGTCTCACGGGCACCACCTCCTGGCCCGCCGCCCTGCATCATCCTACCCCCGGGGAACGACATCATTCCACCGGCGCCGCCCGCCGTTCCCGACCGGATCGCGGCGAGATAACGAGTGTCGAGGAAGCTGGCGACGTTCGCAGGCAGCTTTCTCCTCTGCTCTGAAGTGAGGAGCCGCTTCAGGTCCGGCGCGATTCTGATCAGCATGTCCACCGACGCCTCGCGGGCAACCCTGTAGCGCCGGTAAGCGTCGTCCTGGTCGTACGATTTCGGCAGCGCGGCATAGTAGGCCACTACCGGCGACCAGATCGAGTCGAGCCGGATAACGTAGCGCCGGTTCATGGTCGCGATGCTGTCGGCCTGCATCCCGCTCAGCCCGAGCGTGTCGCTCTGGCGGAGAATCGCCGCCAGCGGATTGGTGAGTCCACCACTGCTGTACATCGCTCTCAGCATCGGCTCGGGCGTGCGCTCACCGCGTCCGCGCCGCCCGCGGTCGAGCTGCTGCGTCAGCTGCTGTCGCTCGCGAGTAGGACCGAGGTCGAATCTCATCATCGCCGTCACCGTCACCGGATTTCGCACCGATGAAGTCGCCAGGCTCGTCGAGCCAAAGCGCTCATTCACATCGTAGCGATAGCGCCGCGACACCGGGTCGAACCCGCGCACCTGGAGCAGCGTCGGGTCGGAGAATGAGAACTGCCCCCACCCTCTCAGCTTCGAGTCGTCGTGCAGCAGCATGTCGGCGGCGCCGAGCGGATTCGAGATCTGGAAGCTCACGTTGGCGCGCTGCGGCAGGCGAAACTTGATCGGGTTGAGCGAGAGTGTCAGCGATGCCTGCGAGGTCCACGGACCCTGACATGAATTCCTGCCTGCGAGCCTGCCGAGCTGGTTCTCGAGGCAGTTGCGCACGTTGCCGGGCGCGGTCGCGAGAAGATTCTGCATCGCCGACGCCAGCGCGGGGTCCGCGGTCTGCGCCGGATTGAAGATGAACGCCCGGTCGTTGCCGTAACCGTCGCCGTTCACGTCGCCGGCGATGAGCGGCGTGTACGGGTTGCCGGAGCGGAAGCTGCCGAACCAGTTCAGGCGCACCGCATCGAGGAAGTTGTAACCCAGGTTGTAGGTGATCTGGTGGCGCGAGTCGAACTGTGAGCGCGCCCACTCCACATCGAGCGGATTGCCGGCAGTGTTTGTGAAGCCGCGCACGCGCTCGCGGACGTCTCCAAGCACGTAGCCGACTCCCCAGCTGTAGTTCGTGCGGAACGATGTCGGCGACAGGCGGAAGCTGATTTGCCTGCTCTCCGACTGCAGGTCGGACCTCAGCTCGGTGACGCGGGAAAACAGCTGCGACACGCGGGCGTCGCGCGACGCAATCGTACCGGTCGAGGGGACGATGCTTGTCGGCTGCACGTAAACGGGGCGGTTGTCTTCGTCGGCAAGGCTGAACCGCAATGTCGGGTTGAAGTTGAGATCCACGATCCCCGCCTGATTTCTGTTCCGCGAGTACGTCGCCTCGACGTTCGCCGCGAAGCGGTTGCCGAGTATCGCGCCGCTCCAGTTGAGGTTGGAACGCAGGCTGCGCGGCGCCGCGTAATTCTCCGCAAAGAAGGTCACGTTGGGAACCGAGCTCGCGAAGACGCTGCCGTCCCTGCATTGGGTAGGGATGTTCTCAGGATTGCCGGCGTAACCCGTGTAGTCCGGAACCGGGCTCGCCGCACCGCCACAGAACAGCTGCTGCAGGGAGCCTGGTAGGCCGGTGTTGTCC
>JACCRL010000348.1 GCA_013813605.1 Gemmatimonadaceae bacterium | reverse complement strand
CATCGGAGATGCGCCGAATGTTCGGCCAGAAGTGCCGCGCGATCATCCCGCCCATTTCCCGGAGCGATATGCTTCGCCCGTCCGTAGTCGTCCACATGTCATTGTCGATGTCGCACATGAACGGGTTCTTCGGGAAGCAGTCGAACCGCGCCAGCCATCCCTTACGCGATGTGTGCGGCATCGGGTGGAACCCGCGGATGATCGGGATGTCCGTCTCGTCCAGCGCGCCGATCTCGTAGCTCGGCCACGTCATCACCTCGCGCACGATTCCGACAATCACCGTCGCCGTCGCGATCATGAGCGGCGCATCGGGCGTGAAATCGGCCGTGATCTCGATCCGGTCGCCACGTGGACGAACGCCAATCCCGGTCGAGCGCTTGTTGGCGGCAAGCAGCATCACCGGCGCCGGCAAGATGTGCGCGAGCAGGTAGGCGAGCTGTTCCACCGTCCGGCTGGTGCCCTGCTCGTGGCGCGGCAGCTCGAACGAGATGTTGTAATGCGTGCTGAAGCCCGCCAGCTGAACATCCTTGTCGTTCGCGCCCTCCCATGCGTCCAGCTCCTGGCGCAGGAAGAGGATCGCTTCCCACAGCGACCGGCCGGCGCGCGCCGCGCATCCCTTCTCGATCTCGATGACGGGTGTGGCTACTTCGATCACGCCGGTATCGAAGTAGATCGCGCCGCCGGTCGGCAGGTGATACGACCGTCCCTTACGGTGCATCATCTTCTCGCGAATGATGCGCTTCGGGCTGCCGAAGATGTTCTCGGGCTTCACCTGAACGCCATCCATGATCACGGCGAATTCGGCTTCCATGCCGATCGCCGCGAGCTGGATGCGCTCGGATGTCGAGGATTTACTCTCGGCGCCCTTTTTCTTCAGCTCCGTGGTCATGCCTTAACGATACTCGGGTGTGTCATCGTTTCCGTGTCCGTTTCTAACTCTTTACGTCCCGCGGCACCGAGGTCACGTACCCCAGGTCAAGGTGCAGGTGGTCCTCGGAGAAGCCCAGCGGCTGGCCGTAGGGCCGGGTCCAGATGCCGGGAAGGGTTTCCCTGGCGATCAGGCTGAACCGCTCGATCGCGCTCCGGTTGTCCAGGTAGGTGTCGCCAATACGATAGATATTGGCCGCCGTACCCCAGGCATGCGGCGTGGCCTGCCTGGAAAACCGGTGGGTCGGAGAGCGATAGCCTCCGTTCGCCGAGATATGTATGAACGTGCCGACGGCCTCCCGGAACCGCTCCAGACAGACAGCCAGCAGTGTAATTGCGCAGGGAACGTACCGCGGGAAGGTCCGCAAAGGGGGCGCCTCGCGGACGTCCACCTGGATGAATTCCCAGAGCAGAAAATGGCTCGAGAGCTCGATCTTCATCGCCGTGTCCCAGGACGGCACTTCATAGAAGTACCGCGGAAGCTGCTTGGCCCGTCCGGCGCCGTCGTTCCAGCTCTCGCCGGGCCGGAGCGCCTTCCGGTACTCGGGGGGGAGCGTCAGCCCGTCCACGACAGCGAGGGGAAAGTTCGGCGTTTCGCTCACGCCGGCACGACCGCGGTGAGGGCTTCGTAAACCGCATGCGATATGGCCGCGATCGCCCGCGAACGGCCGGATCCGGACGGCTCCCACTCGGTAAGCACGACCAGCACGTACGGCTTCCGCTTCGGCAGGTAAACCACTGCCGCGTCGTGAGCGATCGTCGAGATCTCCCCCGTCTTGTGCGCCACGCGCGCGCCTTTGGGCAGCCGCGCCGGAATTCCCTGGTTGAATTCCTGGGCGTGCAGGATGTCCATCATCCGCCGCGACAGCGCGGGGGAAAACGCCCTACCTTCCGAAAGCAGGACGAGGATCCGCAGCAGTCCGTCGGCCGTGACGCGGCTGTTGATGCCCTTCTCGAACGCCAGCTCGTCCTCGACGCCGCGCTTGAGCTCGATCCCCTCGTCCACCTCCAGCTCGCGCAACGTCGCCCTCACCGAATCGGGACCCACCACGCCCAGCAGCAGGTTGGTGGCGAGGTTGCTGCTTGTCGTGATCATGTGATAGGCGAGCTCGTCAACGCGCATCATCTTACCGATCGCGTTCTGCACCGACGAATTCGCGTCTCGCCCCTGCTCGACGCGAAACGGAACCTGCTCGACGACGCTCAGAAAGCGATTGCGCACGTGCACCCGCGAATGGGGCAGCAGGTCGCCTCTATCGATGGCGGCGAAAACGCCGAGCAGGATCGGCACCTTGATCGTGCTCGCGGCGTGGAACCAGCGCTCGGCGTTGTAGTGCAGCTCGAGGCCGGATTCTGCGTCGCTCAGCGCGACTGCAATCGCCTTCGCACCCGACCCCGACTCGATCTTTTCGATTTCCTTCCGCAGGGCGCTCTCGCGTCCCGCGTCGCTCGTGCTCATCTGGCCCCGCGCCTACGAGTACGCTACGCGGGGATCGGCTTTGGCGTAGGCGAGATCCGTAATGAGATTGACGAGGACGAAGACTACGCTGAGAAACAGCACCGATCCCTGGATCGCGGGCAGGTCGCGCCGCGTGATCGCGTTGACGACGTACCGGCCGATGCCCGGCCAGCTGAAGATGGTCTCGGTGAGGATGCTGCCGGTCAGGTAGTACCCGAAGTCGAGGCCGAGCACGGTGATGATCGGGATGAGCGCGTTGCGCAGCGCGTGGCGGACGACCACGACGCGCTCCTTCAGTCCCTTCGCGCGCGCCGTGCGCACGAAGTCGCCGCTCAGCACAT
>JACCRL010000345.1 GCA_013813605.1 Gemmatimonadaceae bacterium | reverse complement strand
GCGGCATGGGCGCAAGGTAAGAGGCTGAGGAACGCCGAGGTAGGCGACCCTGGCGCGGGGTAAGGCAGCGGGCGTTCTTCTTGCTCGGTTGAGCCCACAGGCTAGTCAACATTCGGAGCGGATCATGAGAGCACGATCGATGGCGGCAGCGGCGGGAACGCTCGCGTTTCTGGCGGGAGCGGCAGACGCCGCCGCGCAGGAAATCCGGCAACACGAGGACGCGCCGGTGGTGCGCGTGTATTCGCAGTCAGGCGGCGGCATCTCCACTTACGTCACGCCAGTGATCGAAGTCGGGGAGAACGCCTACGTGATGGTGATCTCCGTCGATCTCGACCGTGACGTACAGGTGCTTTACCCCGCCTATCCCGACCACGACGGCTTCATGGAGGCAAGGCAGCGGGAGAGGCTGCCGAACTTTTTTGCCGGGCACGCCAGAAACCGGATGGTCATCTCCGACCCGCTCTACAGCTCGTACCGCTTTGGCACTTACAGCAATTACGAGCCGGCGATTACTGACGCCCGCGGAACGGTGATCGCGATCGCGTCGCGCACGCCGCTCAACTTCACGTCGCTGTCGCGTCGTGGTGACTGGAATTACGCGGCGATCGCAAGGCTGGTCTCATCGCGCAACCCGAACAGCCTCGCGCTCGCCCTTGCGAGGCAGCTCGGTGCGACCGGCGATCAGGTCGGCTACGATATTTTCCGTTTTGCGGGCGGCCAGACGTACTACGCATCGGCCTTCCCGAGCTGCGACCTGGTATACGGCAACGCTTTCGGTGTGGGGTACCTCCAATACGCTGCACTCAACGCGCGGCTCGCCGGCGCGCGCAACGGTAGCCTGCGCATCATCGGTTACGACCAGTGCGGGAATCCGTATGTCACGTTCCTGCCCGGGCGGTTGAACAACCCGGTGCGTCCCGACTCACCGCCACTGCCGGGCGATACAGTGTTGAAGCAGTTCCCCGAGGATCGCCTGCCGCGCCGTCGTCCGCGCCCGGGCTCGGCATCGGACGAGCCGGTCACGGTGGGAACCTTCCCGCTCGCAAGAAATCCGCGCTCCGAGCCGGCGCGGGGAGACTTTCCGGTGACGAATGCGGCGCCGCCGCGACTGAGACCGATTCCGGCGTCTCCTCAAGCGAGCCCGCAGGCGCCACGGACTTTCCCGGAGCGACTGCAGCCCGCGCGTTCCGAGCCTGTTGCGGCACCCAGAAGCGAGACTGCGCCACCACGGCTCCTTCCGCCGCGGGAGCGCAATCCGGAGCCCGTGAGGCATCCTGAGCCCGTCAGACATCCCGATCCCGAACCCGTTCGGCGGGCCGAGCCGGTGCACGCTCCCGCTCCACCTCCAGTGATCAGGGACCGTCCGGAGCCAGCGCCGCAGCCTGTTCGCGAGCGGGTATCTCCCTCGCCGCTCCCAGCCGCGCTCGATCGGCCTGCGGTCCCGCCGCCCGCGAACTAGGTAAGTAGTACCGGCGACAAAACAAAAGAGAGCCGCGCGAGCGGCTCTCTCTTTTGTTTCGTGTCCGTCCGTCAGCTACTTCTTCCTGATCGGGACGACGTTGCCGTTTGCATCGATGGTGAACTTCGGCCCGAACGCGCTATCCCGATCGGGGCCGGGATCGGTCTTCGTAACCGTCGTCTTCGTACCGGTGGCTGTTTTCACCGGGGCGTTTACAGCGGTGGACCTGCGAGTGGGTGTTGCCGCCGGCCTGGCCGTGCTTCCACTGGAAGTGGCTGGCGTAACGACCGAATCGCCGGGCGCAGCTGGCTCGGCGCCGGATGCCGACGAGGGCGCGCTCGTCGCGGCCTCGGATGAAACCGCGGCCTCGTCCTGCTTCGGAGTGGCACAAGCGGTGAGGGCGAACGTCAGCAGCACCGCACCGCCAAATCTCGCAACCGTCAAATCTTTGCCAGTCATCGGACACTCCTCGTCGCAGGGGGCGCGACCTCGATCGCGCGGACCACGCCCGACGCCGTAATAGAAAAGCGGGGTTTCAACACGATGTCCCACGACGACGGTTGTAGGCTACCCCCGCCCTGCGCAGAAATGGTGAGATTGGGAAAGGGCACGGTGAACGGGTCAGCGGCGAATCGGTTGACCGTGTAGCCGATGTCGGCAAGCGACTGGATCGACATGTTGCTGTAGGGCAGAAAAATTACCGGCGGTTCCACGAAAGGCGTCATCAGCTCCTGTTCGAAAATCGTCTCCCGCCAGTGGCCGTTCTGACTGCCGCGGCCGCAATTGGCAGGCGGGAACCCAACACAGCTTTCGGCCGGCACACCGCCATTGCCGCATGCAGGCAACCCTCCAGCCTCGACGCAGGCCGCGGTCGCCTTCGGTCCGGTGAATTTTACATTCGCGCTGTCCTTGTTGGCGAGGAGGTTCTTGCTCTCCCACAACGTCCCCAATCCGATGACGTGCAGCATCTCGTGCAGGACTACACGCTCGGCGCGTCCATCATTCACGAGATTGTTGATGTCGTCCCTGTCAAACCGCATTACGCCGAGAAC
>JACCRL010000330.1 GCA_013813605.1 Gemmatimonadaceae bacterium | reverse complement strand
CGTCGGCGGCGTCCGCATGCAGGAGCCGGCGGGCGACCTCGCCGTTGCGAGCGCGCTGGCTTCGAGCGTCTACGACCGCCCCGTTTCGACCGCCTCGATCTTTCTCGGCGAGGTCGGCCTCGGTGGAGAGATTCGGCCCGTGTCCCAGGCCGAGCGGCGGCTCGCCGAGGCGGCGAAAATGGGAATGACGACAGCGTACATGGCAGAGCGCGGAGTTCCGGCACGCGCGACGCGCGGTCTCAAGGTCGTCGGCGTGAGAACCGTGAACGATCTCTTTCGACAGCTTTTCCACGGATAGATGGCGCGCGATGTCGGGGTAGTCATCGTTGCCGCCGGAACGGGATCGCGCACCGGATCGAAGGAGCTCAAGCAGTTTCGCTGGGTCGCGGGGAAGCCGATGCTGCTCCACAGCGTGCAGACGTTTCAGGCGCGCGCCGATGTCGCGATGGTCGTGTGCGTGCTTCCGCGCGAGTACGCCGGGGACCCGCCGCCCTGGCTTTTCCAAAGTGACTCGGACCGGCTGCTGCTCTCGGTCGGCGGTCGCGAGCGAGGCGAATCAGTTGCGCACGGACTCGAGGATCTTCCGTCCGAATGCGAGATCATCGTCATACACGACGCAGCGAGGCCACTCGTTACCGACAACACCATCGACCGCGTCATCGCCGCTGCGCGCGAAGGCAAGGGAGCGGTTGCCGCGATCCCCGTTGACGACACCATCAAGAAGGTGGACGCCGAGCAGAGAATCACCGCGACGATAGACCGGCGTGAGCTGTGGCGCGCGCAGACGCCGCAGGCCTTCCCGCGTGACATGATCGAGCGCGCGCACCGCGAGGCCAGGGCAGCGGGCCGCGGCGCGACTGACGACGCGGCGCTTTGCGAGGATCTCGGACTTCCGGTCGTAGTAGTGCGCGGAAGCGAGCGCGCGGCCAAGATCACCGCCGAGGGCGATTTCGCCCTGGTTGAAGCGCTCAGTATCTTGCGCGAATGAAAGGAGATTCACTCGTCGTTCCATTCTGGTCGCCCGAGGAAGTGGAGGCGTCCATCAGCGGAACGCTGGCGCACATGGCTTCAGGCAAGGTGGTCGCATATCCCACCGAAACCGTGTACGGGTTTGGCGGAGCGGTCGACGAGGACTCGGTGCAACAGCTCGTCGAGCTGAAGGGCCGCGCGCCGGGCAAGCCCTTCCTGCTCCTCATCGCCGGCAGCGAGATGATCTCGCGGCTGGGCCTTCACCTCACCGGCTACGCTTCTTCGCTTGCAGCGCGATTCTGGCCCGGACCGCTCACCCTCGTGCTGCCCGGAGGCGAGAAGCGAGTTCCGGCGAGACTGCGCGGTCCGGAGGGCGGAGTCGCAGTGCGCTGGACGCCGCACCGCGCGCTCACACGACTCATTCTCGCTCATGGCGATCCAATCACCTCAACGAGCGCCAACCGACCCCGCGTTCCCCCGGCGACGACGGCGGATGAGATCGTCAATCAGTGGGGGGATGCAATCAGGCGCGGAACGCTGCGCGTCCTCGACGCGGGAAGGCTCAATCCCTCCGAGCCATCGACGGTGGTCGATTGCACGGGACGCGTCCCGCGCGTGATACGCCCCGGCCAGATCGCCGCCGCGAAGCTGAGGGAGACTGTGCCGGATCTGGTTGGAGACGCGTAGTCCGGTGAACATTCTCTTTGTGTGCACCGGCAATACGTGCCGCAGCGCGCTTGCCGAGGCAGTGGCGAAAAGAGTCGCTGAGCGCCGGGGTGTGAAGGATGTGCGGGTCTCGAGCGCGGGTGTTAGCGCGTGGCAAGGCGCACCCGCGTCCGACGGCGCACTCCTGGTGGGCATGGAGCGGCAACTCGACCTCGCCGCGCATCGTGCACGCGTGCTTACCCGGGATCTGGTGGCCGAGGCAGATCTCATCTTCGCGATGACGTCCGCGCACCTGGAGCAGGTCCTCGAGCTCGGCGGGCGAGGCAAGGCACACGTACTCGACGAATATTCTTCGCCGGGTGCGAACATGGGCGGAATTACTGACACATTTGGGGGTGAGCTGTCTGTGTACCGTGAGACGGCCGACCTGCTGGAGCGAGAGATTGGAAAGCTGTTCGACCGGCTAGAGCGCTGAGCACATCCCGCGCGAAAGTCCGACCAAGCCGTCTCGTCCTTCTCGGACACCCCGTCGCCCATTCACTTTCTCCCCGCATGCACGCTGCCGCGCTCAGCGCTGCCGGCATCGACATCAGGTACGATCCGGTAGATGTCCCTCCTGACCGGCTCAGCGAGGTATTGAGAGG
>JACCRL010000314.1 GCA_013813605.1 Gemmatimonadaceae bacterium | reverse complement strand
GTACACGAACAGCTTTCCGTAGTTGGCGCCATCCATGCGCGCGACCATCCAAGCGGCGAGGTTGTCTTTTCCGCGCGGCGTGAACGGCGTCATGTAGATGAATTCGGCCGCCTTCTCCCCTGGCAGGCGCATGATCATGTGCCGCATGAACGCCGTCGATCCGGTCTTTGTCTCGCCGGTCGGGATCTGCCACTGGTCTTCGCGATGGTAAAACGTCTCCGGCTGCGTCATGTGATAGGTCGCGTGCAGCGACGTCTGCAACCGGAACAGGTCGCCCGGATAGCGGATGTGGCGGAGCTCATCCGCCGGCATTGCCGCGATCGGCTTGAAGATCCCCTTGAAGATTCCGGCGTAGGTACGGATCACCGGATCGGACTGGTCGGCGACATACGCTTCGACCGTGCCGTCGTAGGCATCGATTACGACCTTGACGCTGTTTCTCATGTACGTCGTGCCGTTGGCAAGCCGTTGCGCGTACGGGTAGTGGTTGCTCTGAGTGTAGGCATCGAGCATCCACTTCAGCTGTCCCGAATCGGTGACGATGATGTAGGGATCGTCATCGAAGTTGAGGAATGGAAGCGCCGTGCTGGCGCGCTCCATTACGTTCCGGCGGTACATGATGCGAGCGTCGCCCTTGATGTCGTCGGAGAGGAGGATCTTGAGCGAGCCGAGCTGCCACGCGTACAGGAGACGGGTGAAAAACGAGCGGAGCTTTACGCCGCCCTTGCCGGTGTAGTTGGTATAGATGTTCGTGTCGCCGGCCGGATAATCGAACTCCTTCTGTCCGGTACCGACGAAGACGTAGCTGTTGGTCAGCTCTCCATAATAGATCTGCGGCCGCGTCAGCTTGAGCGAGATGTTCGAGGCTGGCGGAAGATCCTTGATGAAAAGGACGGGCAGGCCTTCGCTGGTGACCTGGTTCACCGGTGCCATGGTGAGTCCCATGCCATGCGTGAACGTCAGCCGCTCGTTGATGAAGGTGCGCGTCGGAAGCGAGCTGGTGTTCAGCTCGCGGACGGCGAGGTGCACCTGGCGGTACTTGCCGTCGATCATGTAACGGTCGTCGTCAACCGTCACGAAGTCGTAGTAGGTGCGAATCTCCTGGAGCTGTCCGAACGTCTGCTTGAGCAGATCGCGCTCCCAGAGACGCACGTTCTCGACAGTGGCGCCGTTTGCGGCGATGTTCGCTGGCGTAAGACGAACCTCGCCGCTCAGGTCGCGGGCCTCGACGCGGTCGAGTCCCCACGCCTTGCGAGTTGCAGCGATGTGATTGACGATGTAGGGCTGTTCCCGCGTGAGCTCGTTGGCCGAGACGACCAGCTTTTGATAGAGCGCCGGGATGACGCCGCGTCCAACAATGGCGACGATCATATAGAGTGCGACCGCCGCGGCTCCAAACCACACCACCTTGCCGCGTACAATGCCGTAGACCACGAGCGCGGCGGCGATGAGGGCGGCAACAGCAGAGACATAAATGGCGGGGAGCGATACGTGAATGTCCGTATAGCTCGCGCCCACCAGCGGACCGGTGGACGAGTACAGCAGGTTGGATGTCGCCACCAGCAGCAGGCGCACGGCGATGAGCACGAAAACGAGCGCCAGCAGCGCTCCGATGTGCCTGCTCGCCTTTGGATCCATCGCCGCCCGCTTGGCGGGCAGCTTTATTTCGCCGCGAATCCAGTAGAGCCCCGCGCACGCAACGAGCGATAGCACCGTCAGCGCGATGAGCATGTTCAGGATCGCGGAAATCGCCGGAAGCTTGAACAGGTAGTAGCCGATGTCGCGTCCGAACAGCGGATCTGACGTCCCCACCTTTGCGCCGTTGAGCGCCTTCAGAAACGTCATCCACAGCGACGACATCGAGATCGCCGTCAGGAACGACAGCACGAGGGCGGCAGGCTTGAACAGTTTCGTGAATGCCTGCGAGACGTCAACCGGAACGCCGTCACCCCGATTCACGTACAGGACAGGAAAGCCGGTCCCCGAGCCGCGCGCGATCCGCACATTCCCGTAGAACCACGCGAAGGCGAACACCCCGCCCGCAACGAAGAGAGCAAGCCGCCAGACGAGAGAGGTCGAGAAGACGGTCCGGTATCCGATTTCGCCGAACCAGAGCCAGTCTGTTGCAAAGCTCGCCAGCCAAGGGAGCAGGAACAGCGAAAGGAAGGCAAGTGCGATGATGCCAAGCACGAGTTTTCTGGCTCCGCCTGGCATTGGTGGCAGGGAGGCCTGCCCGGGACGCTCGAAGGGGTGTGTCATTGACCTCGAATCTACGGACTCCCGCGCCGGTAGGAGGGGCCGTGCGCGATTTCATGCCGGAAATGGCTGAAAATCAACCAGGAAACACGTGACTATGTGAGGCGGAAAACAGTCTGACTAGGAGCGCGTTTCGCTCTTCTCCTGCCCCTCTTGCCCCAACGCGCACGGATGCACCACACGACCGACTCGGCGAATCTTTATCGCCTGCAGACCACCCGCCGCCCGGTCACCCTCACGATGGTGAGCGGAGACGAGCTCAAGGGCCACGTCTTCGCGCACTGGTCGTCCTCCAAGCCGTTCGAGACCCAGGAGGCGACCGAGCTTTTCAACGATGAGGAGCCGTTCTTCCCGTTCGAGATGGAAGGCGGAGAGGTGATTCTTGTCGCCAAAGCGCGCGTCGCCGAAGTTGGCGTCGATCTTGATGGCGAGCCACCGGAGAATCAGGCGTCGGTGATGCCCTTTCCTACAGCACTCCTTCAGGTCGTGCTCGCCGGCGGAGCTGTCCGGTTAGGCTCGATCCGTCTCGAAGTTCCGCCCGACCGGTCGCGGGTTCTCGACTACCTGAACCGCCTCTCATCCCGTTTCGTCACGCTTTACACGTCCAATGATGCGCGGCTGATCAACAGATCGTTGATTGACCGCGTTCGCCCCCTGGACTGACTCATGGCCCAGCTAGATCGCTTTTTCAATGCAATCGTCTCGAACAACGCCTCCGAGCTCTCGCTCGTTGAG
>JACCRL010000290.1 GCA_013813605.1 Gemmatimonadaceae bacterium | reverse complement strand
ATGAGGATGTCGGCGCTCTTCGTGTGCGACGCAAGATCAGCAGTGTGCCGGTGGCAAACCGTGACCGTGCAGTTCGCGTCGCCAGCATCCTGCATCAAGAGAGCAGCCATAGGCTTGCCGACGATGTTGCTGCGGCCAACGATCACGCAGTTCTTTCCGCTCGTCTTCACCCCTGCCTCTTGCAGCATCACCTGAATCCCCGCGGGTGTGCAGGGAAGAAATCCGTCGCGCTCGCCGATCAGCATCTTGCCGACGTTTACGGGGTGGAATCCATCGACGTCCTTGGCGGGATCGATGCGGCGCAGGACCTTTGCGGAATCGACGTGGCGCGGCAGCGGCATCTGCACAAGAATTCCGTGAATCGCGGCGTCGGCGTTGAGCTCGTCCACCTGTCGCAGCAGATCATTTTCCGGCGTTGAAGCCGGCAACCGGATAGTGACGCTGTGCATCCCCGCTTCTTCGCAGGCCTTCCCTTTGGCGGTAACGTAGACCGCGCTCGCCGCATCGTCCCCAACGAGCACGACAGCGAGTCCCGGCTTCGTCCCCTTCGCCGTCAATTGCGAAACCCGCGCTGCTGCCTCCGCGCGAATCTTCCGCGCGATCGCCTTGCCGTCGATCAGCTCAGCGGGCAAAGTCCACCGAGCGCGTCTCCCGAATCAGCACGACCTTGATCTGCCCCGGATACTGCAGCTCGGCCTCGATGCGGCGCGCGATCTCCTCGGTGAGCGACGCCATGCGCGGGTCGTCCACTTCCTCGGGAGTGACGATGACGCGCACTTCCCTGCCCGCCTGGATCGCGAACACCTTCTCGATGCCGCGGTAGCTCGACGCGATCTTCTCCAATCCCTCGAGTCTCTTCACGTAAGTCTCGAACGCTTCGCGCCGCGCGCCGGGACGCGCGCCTGATATAGCATCGGCCGCCTGCACCAGCACCGACACCTCGCTCTCGTGCGGTACGTCGTCGTGGTGCGCGGCGATGCAGTTCACCACCAGCGGATTCTCGCCGTACCTCGTTGCCATCTCGACGCCGAGCTGCACGTGGGTGCCCTCGTGCTCGTGGGTGAGGACCTTGCCGATGTCGTGCAGCAGCGCGCCTCGGCGCGCCATCGCCACGTCGAGTCCCAGCTCGGCGGCCATGATCCCCGCCAGCCACGCGACTTCCTTGGAGTGGTTGAGGATGTTCTGGCCGTAGCTGGTGCGCCAGCGCATGCGGCCGATGAGCTTGATGAGCTCGGCGTGGAGTCCGTGCACGCCGCTCTCGTAAGCGGCGCGCTCGCCGGTCTCTATGATCGAGGTGTCCACTTCCTGGCGCGACTTGTTGACGACTTCCTCGATGCGGCCGGGGTGGATTCTGCCGTCGGCAACGAGTTTTTCAAGAGAGAGGCGGGCGATCTCGCGACGCACGGGATCGAAGCAGGAGACGACGACGGTGTCCGGTGTGTCGTCAATGATCACGTCAACGCCGGTCGCCAGCTCGAACGCGCGAATGTTGCGGCCTTCGCGGCCGATGATGCGGCCCTTCATCTCGTCGTTGGGGAGTGCGACGGCGCTCACCGTGTTCTCGGCGCTCTGCTCGGCGGCGATCCTCTGTATGGCCAGCGCGATGATCTTCTTTGCCTCACGCTCGGCGTTTCTCTTGGCGGACTCGCGGATCTCGCGGATCTGGTTGGCCGCGTCGGCGTGGGCTTCCTCCTCCATGCGCTGGATCAGCTGCAGCTTGGCATCGGCGGCGGAGATGCCGGCGAGGGCCTCAAGGCGGCGGCGTTCTTCGCCGAGGAGGCGGTCGAGCTCCTGCTCGCGCTGGACGAGGCTTTCACCGCGCTTGGCGAAGTCGGATGACTGCCGGGCGGTATCGCGCTCGCGCTGCTCGAGGAGGTCGTACTTGCGGTTGAGGAGACCTTCGCGGTCGCCCACCTTGCGCTCTTCCTTTTCGACTTCCTCGCGCCGGCCGCGAACCTCGACCTCCCATTCCTCGCGGAGGCGGATGAGCTCTTCCTTGCCGGTGAGGACGGCGGTCTTGCGAAGGCTTTCGGACTCGCGCTGAGCGTCGGCGAGGACGCGCTGGGCCGTCTCTTCCGCGGAATTTTTCGCCTGCTGCTGGCGGCGGGTTTCCGCGCGCGCGCCGAGCTTTTTACCGAGTGCAAAGAATACCGCGCTGGCAACTACGAACAGAACTGCGCCGGCAGCGGCCAACAACGCCGTGTTCGTCATGTCGGATCTATGTAGAGCCCGCGGCTAAGCCACAGGCGGCCCCTATCGCGCCGAAAATCGTCGCGTATGGGGTTAAGCTAATCCTTTATTGAGGGGCGGGGGAAGCGGGGGTTGAGCTGGCCAGATGAGCTAGTCCTTTCGCTTGGACGGCGGCAACCAGGGACGGATCTCATCGCTGAGTCGCTCCATCGACCCCGCCAGAGCAGCCCCTGACTCACGCGCTTCGAACAACTCACCGGTGATGCTGAGCGCGGCGAGAATCGCCGCCTTGTGAGCGCTGATGTTTCCCGCCGTCATCGTCTCTCGAATGACGCGGTCTACGTGCTCCGCGACCGCCATCGTGTGTTCGGCGCTTGTGTCACTGCGTAATGAGTACTCATCGCCGAGGATGGTCACGCGCACCACGTTCTTTTTCGATGTCACCGTGA
>JACCRL010000279.1 GCA_013813605.1 Gemmatimonadaceae bacterium | reverse complement strand
CCGTGACGACGATGATCGGAAACGACGGCTCGTCGAGCTCGTCTTCTTCGGCTTTTGCTGTTACCGGTGTCGTCATGCGGGAAGCAGTCCCATTTCCGTGATCTGCGCCAGATCCTTGTCACCGCGGCCGCTGATGCAGATCAGCACCGCGTCGTCACTCTTCCAGCGTTCCTTCTCTTGGACGACCCATGCGACCGCGTGTGACGTTTCGAGGGCCGGGATGATGCCCTCGAGCCTGCTGAGAACCCCGAGCGCCCGAACAGCCTCGTCATCGGTGACGGAGACGTAGATCGCCCTGCCCGAATCACGCAGATAGGAATGCTCGGGCCCCACGCCGGGGTAGTCCAGCCCCGCAGATATGGAGTGCGCCGGGTGCACTTGTCCACTCTCGTCCTGGAGGAGATAGCTGAGGGCGCCGTGTAGCACGCCCGGTGCGCCGCGCTCGAGCGACGCCGAATGCTCGCCCGAGTCGAGTCCCCTGCCTGCCGCTTCGACCCCCACGAGCTCCACCGCCGCGTCGTTCACGAATGCATGAAAGATCCCCATCGCATTCGAGCCTCCGCCAACGCATGCGACTACCGACTTCGGCAGCCGCCCTGCCGACTCCAGCATCTGGGCGCGCGCCTCACGTCCGATTATCGCCTGGAAGTCGCGCACCATCCGCGGGTAGGGCGCCGGGCCGACAACCGAGCCGATGATGTAGTAGCTGTCGTTGACGTTCGTCACCCAGTCCCGGATCGCCTCGCTCGTCGCGTCCTTGAGCGTCCGCGTGCCGGAGAGGACGGGAACGACCTTCGCTCCCATCAGCCGCATGCGGTAGACGTTGAGAGACTGGCGGCGCATGTCCTCCTCGCCCATGTACACGGTGCAGTCGAGGCCGAAGCGCGCGCACACGGTCGCCGTCGCCACGCCATGCTGGCCGGCGCCGGTCTCGGCGATGATCCGCCGCTTGCCCATCCGTTGCGCGAGGAGAGCCTGGCCGAGGGCGCTGTTGATCTTGTGCGCTCCGGTGTGGTTCAGATCCTCGCGCTTGAGGAAAATCTCGCAGCCGGCCTCAGCCGAAAGTCGCGGCGCGGCGGTGAGAGGCGAGGGACGGCCGACGTATTCCTTGAGCAGGTGATGGAGCTCCGCCTGAAAAGCCGTGTCCCGCATCGCCTCATCGAACGCAGCGTCGAGCTCGTCGAGCGCGGGGATCAGCGTTTCGGGGACGTATCGTCCCCCGAATGCACCGAACCGGTGCTGCGCGTCAGCGGGCATCTTTCTGCCCGCGGCGTGAAACGGCGTCCGCGAAGGCGCGCATCTTCGCGTGATCCTTGATCCCCGGTGCGCTCTCGATCCCCGACGCGACATCCACGATGTCGGGCGAGAGGGTCCGGATGGCAGTAACGACATTTTCCGCCCGCAGGCCCCCGGCGAGCACGACGGACGCCGACCGCCGGAACCGGGTGAGATCGGCCTCGAGCTCGGTCCACGGCAGCGATTCCCCGGTGCCACCAAGCAATTTCTCGCTCCTCGCATCGAGGACGACAGCGTCGGCGATGTCGAAAAGCTCCTGGGCCGGCGCCGGAATGCGGTGCCCGTCCAGCCGCACCGCCGCCCATATCTCGCCCCCGAACGCGGCGCGCAGAGCAACCACCTGCGCGGGAGTGGGATCGGCGTGGAGCTGAACGACATCGAGCTCGCTCTCCACGGCCGTCGCGGCGATCTCCGCCGCGCCAAGGCTCCCGAAAACGCCGACACGCTTCACCTCGCGCGAAGCCGACCCGAACAGCTTCCTTGCTGCCGCTGCGTTAATTTGCCTCGCACTCGGTGCGAAAATCGTCCCGACGTAGCTCGCGCCAAGATCCGCCGCCAGGGCGATGTCTTCGGGCCGCGTCATGCCGCAAAACTTAATCCTGGCGAGCATTGGCTCTCGATCGTACCGTGACCAGGGATCGCACCGCTCCTTCCGGATCGTCGGCTGACGACAGCTCGGACCCGATCAACACCGCGTCCGCTCCGGCGCCAGCGACGCGCTCGATGTCTGCCACGCCGCGAAATCCGCTCTCCGCGATCGCGATGCAGCGCTGGGGAATGGAAGGAAGGAGCGAGGGCGCGGTTGTGGAGTCGATCTCCAGCGTTTCCAGATCGCGATTGTTAATGCCAACCAGCTCAGCTCCGTTAGCCAGGGCAAGCCTCAATTCCGCCGCCGTCCGGACCTCGAAGACCAGCTCGAGCCGAATATCCTTTGCAACCGCGGCCATCTCCACAAGAACGCCCGGACTCACCGCGCGCACGATCACGAGCGCCGCCGACGCGCCCAGTCCCTTCGCCTCGATCAGCTGAATGGGATCGACGTGAAAATCCTTTTTCAGCATTGGGAGCGAGGATTTCGAACGAGCCGCAATGAGGTCGTTGTTCGAGCCGGCGAAGCGGGTGGGCTCGGTAAGGATGGAAAGCGCAGCGGCGCCGCCCCGCTCGTAACTCGCGGCCTGCTCACCCGCGTCGAGCGTCGCCCTGATCGTCCCCCTGGAGGGTGACGCCCGCTTTACTTCTGCGATTATCGCCACATGGTCGCGTCGGAGCGCTGCCCGAAACCCGGGGGCAGGTGGTGCGTCAAGGGCCAGCCGCTCGAGCTCGCTTCGCCGGGTCCCTAGGGAGCGCACGCGGAGCTCAGCGCCGGCGCTCAGTTCTCCGAGGACTCCACCCGGAGGGGTCCAGAGACAAAAGGCTTGCGCTTCGGTCGATCTTCGGCTAACGTAAGAATTCGGCAAATGTTCGGTTCGTGGAAAGCGGCCGGCTCACCTGACCAGCGGCGGAAAAATGGCTCTGACAAAACGCCAGCGCGAGATTCTCAACTACCTCTCCAAATACTCCGATGCTAACGGTTACGCGCCGAGCTTCGAGGAGATCGCCTCACAGTTTAACTATAATTCGCTCGCCACGGTTCACGAACATCTCACGAACCTGGAGCGAAAGGGCTACATAAAGCGGGCGTACAACGAGAGCCGGGGTATCGAGGTCCTTCCGTCAGACCACCTTCCCCGCGCCGCACTTCTGCCCCTGCTTGGCACCGTTGCCGCAGGCGTCCCGATCGAGGCGATCCAGATGCCGGAGAGCATCGGGGTTCCTGAAGATTTCGTTCGCCGGTCCGGCAACCACTACGTGCTCCGCGTCCGCGGCAACTCGATGATCGACGAGCAGATCCGGGACGGCGACTTCGTCATCGTCAACGAGAAGAAAAGCGCTGACAACGGCGAGATGGTGATCGCCCTGATCGATGGCACTTCGGCGACGGTAAAGAAGTTTTATCGCGAGCGCGACGGCCGCATCAGACTGCAGCCGGCGAACGAAACCATGACTCCCATTTACGTCCACGAGAACGATATCTCGATCCAGGGTATCGTCGTTGGAGTGCTGAGAAGGTTCTAGAACCGGGGCGTTCTAAGCTCTTGCGCGGTCTGTAGTTAAGTAGGCGGTTCTCAGTTTATCGAGAACCGCTTTTGCGTTCCCGGTGTCAAGCGAAGCAGTCGCCGCACCGACGGCAACATCGTAATCGGACTGTTGTCCGGAGACATAGATCGCCGCCGCGGCATTGAGGATCACCGCCGCCCGCGCGCCCGTCTTCCCCTTGCCGGCAAGGACATCCTCGATGATACTCGCGTTCTCCGCCGAGTCTCCGCCCTCCAGGTCCCGCGCATCTATCGAATCGAAGCCAAAGGTCTTCGGGTCGATCGTCCAGCCGGCTGTTCTTCCCTCCCTCACCTCGAGCACGTGTGTCAGCCCGAGCGGCGAGACCTCGTCCAGGCCCGGCTCCCCGTGAACGACGAGGGCGTGAACGGCACCCAGCGCGAGGAGTGCGCTAGCCAGGATCGGCGCGCGATCCCGGTCCGCGACGCCAACGACCTGCCTGCCCGCCCGCGCCGGGTTGGCGAGCGGTCCGACGACGTTCATCACCGTCGGAATCGCCAGCTCCCGCCTCACCGGACCAACGTGACGCATCGCCGGATGCATCAGCGGCGCGAACATGAAGACGATGCCCGCTTCCTCGAAGGTGCGGCGCATCGC
>JACCRL010000272.1 GCA_013813605.1 Gemmatimonadaceae bacterium | reverse complement strand
ATGCTGAAGATTCTTCTTCGACATTGCCTTCGGCTTCTTGCTCGCTGCTGTTGCCATCGCTATCAAACCCTCTCGAGGGCGACTTGGACCGACTGACCATCAAGGTCTATCGTCTGCATCGCGTTATTTCCATCAGTTGGCTCGCCCGTCCGAACGTCGACAGCGAGTATTTCATCAGCGATCCATTCGCGGAACGCCTCCACCGCCTCCAGAATTTCGCCGGAAGCAAAAACGCCGAGGCGAATTCTGTCGCTGACTGCAAAACCCGATTCCTTTCTCATCCGCTGCACCTGGCTCACCAGCTCGCGCGCCAATCCTTCTACCCGAAGCTCACGAGTTATAGAGGGATCGAGCGCGGCGAAGTACCCCCCTTCCTCCTTCACTACCATCTCTCCCGAAGCACGCCGCACGACTGTCAGGTCTTCTGCGCTCAGCTCCTTCGATTCATTCTCCACCGTGACAAAAAGCGGCTTCCCGGCTTCGAAATCCCGCAGTGCATCGCTCGTCAGTGCCCGCACCGCTTCGCTTGCCAGCGGCGTCCGCTTCCCGAACTTCTTGCCGAGTGACTTGAAGTTCGGCTTGGCCTCTAAAATAACCAGGTCGCCCGCGCTGGAGATGAATTCAACCTCTTTGACGTTCATCTCATCGGCCAGGAGCGGCCCAAGCTGCTCCAGAGTACCCTGTGCGGCCGTATTTGAGCCCCGGTTGGCGATCCCGGGCTGCGGCACCACACAGACGAGCTTGCCGAGTGGCTGCCTCACCTTGACCCCGGCTTCTTCGCGCGCGGCCCGGCCCAGCGTCGCCAGGACGCGCACGTGACCCATCGCGCTCTCGAGCGGGACGTCGATCGACCCTGTTCTTGCGTCGCGCGTGTAGGGCGCCAGATGAACCGAGCTCCCGGTGAGCTCGCGGTGGACCCAGTCGGTGAGAAACGGCGCGAACGGGGCTAGCAGGCGGCACGTGACGGTCAGCACCTCGTGCAGAGTGGCGAATGCCGACCTGTTGTCGGGCGTGTCGACGTCATAGAAACGCGGCCTGCTGCGGCGCACGTACCACTTGGAAACGTCCTCGTCGAAGAAAGTCATTACCGCTTTCGCGGCCGTCGTCGCCTCGTACCGCCCGAGCAACTCGTCGGCCTCGCGCTCGACCGTTCCTAATCGCGAAAGAATCCAGCGGTCGAGGTGAGGACGGTCCGCGACTGCGGGATCCGCGGATGACGGCTCCCATCCGAAGTTCGCGTACTCGGCGAAAATGCCGGTATATACATTCTTGAACGTCAGCAGAAACCTTCCGGCGGTGTCGCGGATTCCGGCCTCGTCGAAACGACGGGGCATCCATACCTGGCTCGACGTGGTGAGAAACAGGCGCACCGCGTCGGCGCCGTAGCGCGGGATCACGGCCCATGGGTCAACGACGTTCCCGCGGCTCTTCGACATCTTCTGGCCTTCGGCGTCCTGCACCAGGTCGTTTACCACCACGGCGCGGTACGGCGCCGTGTCGCTCGCCGAGAGCGCCTGGCTTTCGTGCGCGAGCTGGTTCTTCGGCAGCGCGTCGCCGAGCCCGCTGGCGATCGCGAGCAGCGAGTAAAACCATCCTCTCGTCTGGTCGACGCCCTCGGCGATAAAGTCGGCGGGATAGTGTCGCGCGAACTTGTCCGCGTTCTCGAACGGAAAGTGCCACTGCGCGAATGGCATCGATCCGGAATCGAACCAGGCATCGATGACTTCGGGCGTGCGTGACATCGTCCCGTCGCATCTTTCGCACGGCCACGTGTACGCATCGACGAACGGCTTGTGCGGATCGAAGCTGTCGCCGAGCGTGGCACCGGAGCGAGCGGCGAGCTGCTCATAGCTGCCGACTGCTTCGACGTGAGTGTCGTCCCTGTCGCACAGCCAGAGCGGCAGCGGCGTGCCCCAGTATCGGTCGCGCGAGACGGCCCAGTCGATATTGTTCGTCAACCACTCGCCGAAGCGTCCCTGTCCGACCTCGGACGGATGCCAGTCAACGCGCGAGTTGCGAATGAGCATCACGTCCCGAAACTCGGTCGTGCGCACGAACCAGGAAGTGCGCGCGTAGTAGAGCAGCGGCGTCTCGCAGCGCCAGCAGTGCGGATACGAGTGCTCGAACAGCTGGGTCTTCCAGAGCACGCCGCGTTTTTTCAGCTCGGCGAGTATGGTCTCGTCGGCATCCTTGACGAATTTTCCGCCGACGAGCGGCATCGCGGCGGGAAATTGTCCCTTGAGATCGACCGGCTGAAGGAACGCGAGACCGTTCTTTTTCCCGGCCGCGTAATCGTCGGCGCCAAATGCGGGCGCCATGTGCACGACACCACTTCCCTCCTCCGCCGAGACGAACTCCTCGCCGACGATGATCTCGCGCCTGCCCTCGCCGTACTCAACCCAGTCGAGCGGCCGGGCGTAGCGCGCGCCGACGAGCGCCGCACCGGCGAAAGTGGCGACGTTGTCCCACCGTGTTGCGTAGTCCTCGCCAAGAACGGAACCCGCGCGCGCCGCGGCCAGGATTATGGTTTCGTCCTGCGCGCCTGCCTTCTTGCGCAGCTCGACGTACTCGAGCGCCGGATTGACGGCCAGCGCGACATTCGATACGAGCGTCCACGGTGTCGTCGTCCAGACGATGATCCTGCGTCGTCCGCTCCCACCTGTGCCTTCAGCAGCGAGATCGAGCGCGACGTAGGCGCTTGGATCCTTTACATCCTTGTAGCCCTGCGCGACTTCGTGGCTGGAGAGGGTCGTGCCGCAGCGTGCGCAATATGGGAGCACCTTGTGGCCGCGATACAGCCTTCCCTTCCGGAAGAGCGTTGCGAGCGCCCACCAGACGCTTTCGACGTAGTCGTTGCTGTAGGTGACGTAGGGATCGCTGTAATCGAGCCAGTAGCCGATTCTCTCGCTCAGGTTCTCCCAGTCGGCGCGGTACTTCCAAACGCTCTCGCGGCACATCTGGTTGAATTTCTCGACGCCGATCTTCTCGATCTGCTGCTTGGCGGTGAGCCCCGTCTCCCTGCCGAGCTGCTTCTCCACCTCGATCTCGACGGGAAGCCCGTGGGTGTCCCAGCCGGCCTTCCGCGTGACGTGAAAGCCGCGCATCGCGCGGTGGCGGCAGAAGAGATCCTTGATCGTGCGCGAGAAGACGTGATGGATTCCCGGTCGTCCGTTCGCAGTCGGAGGGCCCTCGAAGAAAACGAACTCGGGCCTGTTCCTCGCATTCTCGAGCGTCTGCTCGAACAGCTTCTCCTTTTTCCAGAGCGCGAGAACCTCGTTCTCGAGGTCGTCGGGAGAGCGGTCCGTGGGAAGGAGGCGAAACCGACTTACCCCCGCCGCACCCGGCACGGGGTGGACGGCAGTCATCCTTCGCGCTGGCCCGGGCTGTTGGAGGAAGTCCCCCCGCCGCCACCACCACCGCTGCCGCTGCCGCGCGATGAGCTCACCGCACCGTCGGATGCTTCCACTTCGGAAAGCTGCCGGGCGATGAGCGTGCGCATCTGCGCGAGGTAGGTGCGGCGCGACCGGTCGAGCGCATCGAGCTCCTCCTCCATGCGGCGGACCTCCGTTTTCGCGCCCTCGATGACCTTCTCGCCCTCCGCCTGCGCCTCGCGCAGGATCAACTGGGCCTCGCGTTCTGCCTGCTCGCGAAGGTCTCCCCGCAGCTGTTGGGCGGAAACGAGCGCGTCGTTCAGCGCCTTGTCGCGGTCACGGAAAGCGCGGAGCTGCTCGTGAAAGCTGCGCGCTTTGGCGTCGAGATCCTGGTTGATGCGCGTGAGCCTCTCCATCTCCTCGGCGACCTGGTCGCGGAACTGGTCCACACGCTTGGGGTCGTAGCCGCGCAGCGCGCGCCCGAAGTCGTAGCGGCGTACGTCGAGCGGTGTAAGATGAAACGCTTCGTCGATCATGAAGCCCTCGTTCCGAAGAGGGTGGTTCCCAGCCTCACCATTGTCGCGCCTTCCTCGACTGCGATCTCGTAATCGTTCGACATTCCCATCGACAGCTCCTCGGCCGGATGACCAGCACCGCGCATTACATCCAGGGCCGCCCGCGCATCGGCGAATGTCCTGTGCAGCTCGCTCTCACCAGCCGTGAAGCTGGCCATTGCCATCACCCCTCGCACCCGTATCCCAGCCAGGCCGGTCAGCCGTTCCGCTTCGATCAGCAGGTCAGCCTTCCCGAATCCGCCCTTGGTGTCCTCGCCCGACACGTTCACCTCGACGAGGACGTCCACTGCCTGGCCCCGACCAATTCCAACCGTTGAGACTGCGTCTGCCAGCCGGGCGCTGTCGAGCGAGTGAAGCAACACGAACCGATCGATGGACTTTACCTTGTTTCTCTGCAAGTGGCCGATCAGATGCCAGTTGAGCGGAACATCGACCGCTTCCATCTTCGCCACTGCTTCCTGAATCTTGTTCTCGCCAACGTCGCGGAGCCCGGCGGTCCAGGCCGCGTGAGCGGCCTCAGGGCCGTGAGTTTTCGTTACCGCGATGATGGTCACCTGCTGCGAATGACCGCCGCGCTCCACCGCCGCACCGATACGGTCGTTCACCTCGGCGAGGCGATCGGCGAGATCGGGGAAAGCCATAGCTCACAAATTTAGCCCTTGCGGGGAGTTGGTTCAATTCTCGTAGCCGCGGGATTCGTTGACGGCGATCGTCAGGGAGGGCGCATAAGCGACTGAACCTAGAGTGGTTGCGAGGGTCGTTCGATCTTAACTGCAACTTAGAACGACACAGATGCGAGGGGGCAGAAGCATAGATATCAGTTGCTGGAAGGGATGAAGCACCCGTCAATGGCGAGCCGGATTGAGAAGGCCAGAGGGAAAACGATGTGTCATGGCACCCTTGCTTCCCCTAAGCGTGGACAATGTCGGATTTCAAGAAGCTTTTGGTTTGGCAGAAGGCGCAAGTGATGGCGCTCGATGCGCACCGGGCGGCAGGACTGATTCGGGGAGCCGACCACTCGTCCCTACGGAGTCAGATTATCCGCGCGGCAATGTCCGCCCCCGCAAACAT
>JACCRL010000266.1 GCA_013813605.1 Gemmatimonadaceae bacterium | reverse complement strand
GCCCGATACTCCACGGGTGTGCCCATACCATTCGGGTCGAGCGTCTTGATGTTGTACTGGACAATCGGCACCGCCGTGAAACGATCCGTTGACGACTGTCCGACGTGGGTGACGAGGGGAATGTTGTTGAAGTTGCTGAAGGGACTTACCTGAATCTTACCCCAGTCCTTATTGAGCAGGTTGCCGAAATTGAAAATGTCGAACGCAACCGAAACACGGTTGCCCCGTGCGATTGGAATCGCCTGCCGGATGGTAAGATCAACCTGATTTGAGAATGGCAGGCGGCAGACGTTGCGTCCAATGATGCGTCCGCGGTACTCACTGAGGCACGGAGAAGCGTTGATCAGAGCTTCGAACGCGTCGGCCTGCTGCGCCGCTGTAACGAGGGTGGTGCCGGAGCCCGAATTTCTGAACTGTATCTGGTTCGGGTCGCGTGCGTCGGTCGGGACATACAGGAGGTCGTTGCCCTGCACGCCGTCTGCATTGAGGTCACCGTTTCCGCCGAAGCCGCCATAGATGTAGTCGTGCGGCGAGCCGGAAACGCCCTGGTAGAACACCGTCACGTCGGTAGAAAAGTTACGCAGCCATTCGAAGGAGCGCGTCAAAACTCCGACGACCTTATGCGGCTGGTCGAACAGGCTGATGCCCGTGTACGGACTCTCGATCTCGCCAGAGAGCGTGCGCCCGAAAGCCGAGTTGGAACTGTGCGTGCTCGAGGTGAAGCTCTGCACGTCGCGCGCCCTGGAGTAGGTGTAGGCGAGCATTCCTTCCCAGTTGTTCGAATATCGCTTACGGAGCTGCGTCGTGAGGTTGTAAGCAAAGTCGTTGTTCTGGTTTACAAGGTCGATGGCAGTGTTAAACCGTGCCAGGCCGCCATTCTGAATGACGGCCTGTGGCAGATTAGCGACTGCCCGGCCGGTGGTTGCGATGCTGCCGTACATCAGGCGGCCACGCGAATCCGGGCCGATGGGTCCGGCAAGGTTCTTATTCACGAAGAAGAGCTGATTGAGGGTCTTGGAGTAGAGACCCTCGAAAGTCGCGACCATGTTGCCAGGCAGCGCGCGGTCGTAGGCAAGCGTGCCGCGCATCGGCTGCGGGAACTTCAGGTCCTTGCTGACGAAGTTGACGTCACCGATCGGCTTGCTTCCCTGCCCGTTGCGGCAGGTTTGTATGCCCGAGGGATCGACCGCGAACGCCGGCGCCGGCGTGGTCGCGGTGTTGCAGTTCAGGAAGGAGATGATACGCCCATTCGAGATGTACGCGTTCTCGATCCACACATACGGAGGAGTTCCGACGAAAAGTCCGAGACCGCCACGGAGCTGGTTGACCTGGTTGCCCGTCACGTCCCAGTTGAATCCGAAGCGTGGCGAGAACTGGACGGCTCCCGTTGTCGTCTCGTGTGGGCCGAAGGCGCTGTCGACCGCGGGTGCGTAGCTGTTGGGTGTCCGAACGTTCCCAATGTCGAACCGACCGCCCAGCGTGAAGGTCAACCGCGGCGTCGCTGACCACTGGTCCTGGGCGTAGATCGCGGTCTGGCTTGCGTCAAAGTAAACGTTGCCTTCCTGAGCGAGAATGAACGCCTTGCGGAAGGTGGTAGGATTGCCGGCCTGGAGGCTGTCCAGCGTCCTGAACGTATAGACGCCATACGAGCTCTGGGTGAACAGGTTGCGGATCTTGACCAGCTCGAAGCGGCCCCCGATAACGAAATTATGGTTTCCGCGCGGGATGCTGAGATTGTCGGTGAACTCATAGGTATCGAAGTCGCCTTCGTTGCCCTGCGAGAACTGATCGGTGCCACCGAGCAAGGCCGCCGCACCGCCACCAACGTTCGGCACGTTGGTAACCGTAATCTGCGGGAAAATGTTCGCAGAGCGACGCCGGTCTCTGACGACCGTTGTGCCGGCGAACGCTTCGTTGCTCCAGCCGTTTGCGAAGTTCGAAAAGAGCTGCAGCACCGGTGCGCTCTTCTTGCTGTTGAGCGTGTGGAAATTGCTCGAATAAACTGCGCGCGTGGCGTTACGGCTATTCTGCTGACGCCCATCGTTGGTGGCGTCGTTGAAGTTGTAGCGGAAGACAAGCCGGTGCGCATCGTTTACCTGAAAGTCGAGCCGGCCAAAGATGTTCTTCATCGGAGTGGTCGTGTTGAACGCACCAGCCGTTCCGACGTCGAAGCCATAAGAATTCCTGAGAATATCCGCGAAGCGCTGCGCATCGGCATCTGACACCGGAAATGCGACCGCAGCGCTGGAAGGCTGGCCGAAATAAGGGCCCGTTATCGGAGAGTTCTCGGTCTGCCACTCGTTGGCGGTGAAGAACTGGAGCCTGTTCCGGATGATCGGTCCGCCGAGTGAAAAGCCCGTCTGACGTCTGTTGAAGGGCGTGGCCCGCAACGTGGGGACGTTGCGACCGTAATCCTGATTACGGAAGTAGGTAAACGCCGAGCCGTGGAAGTCGTTAGTTCCACTCTTGGTGACTGCGTTCAGCAAGAGACCACCAAAGTTTCCCTGCCGCACATCGAACGGCGCGAGCAGGACCTGATACTCCTTGACTGCCTCGATGGAGATTGCCTTGGCGCTGATCTGCCCACCCGGTTGACCGGTGGAGCCAAGGCCAAAGACGTCGCGCTCGCTGGCGCCATCGATCTGGACGTTGTTCATGCGGTTCGACATTCCGCCCCCGGAGAAACCCGGGCCCGAACTGGAAACCTGCGGGGCGAGCTTGATGAAGTCGGTCAGGTTGCGGGTGGTAGTGGCGAGGCGCTGGATGACCGTGTCGGACACGCTCGTCTTGGTTCCCGTAGCGGTCGGCGAAATCTCGCCCGTCCTGGTGCCCTCGACAGTCACCTGGCTCAGCGTCGTCGCCCTCTGAGTGAGCGCAAAGTCGGCGCGGGTGGTGCTGCTCAGGCCGACGAGAATGTCGGTGCGGGTCTGGGGCTCGTATCCAATGCGGCGCACGACCAGCGTGTACGGACCGCCCACTTCCAGACCCTGGACGAAGAAGGTACCGCCGGAGCGCGTGATTCCACCGGCGGTGAAGCCGGTGGAGCGGTTCGAGATCTGGACCTGCGCGCCTTCAACCGCCTGGCCGTCGGAACCAGTCACTGTGCCGGCGATGGCGCCGGTCGTGACGCCCTGAGCGGCGGCGGGAGAGACGAGCGGGGAAAGCAGGGCTAGCGCAAAGGCGCAGCCAGCGAACAGACGAGTGTAGGTCATGTGGGTAGGAGATAGGTGACCCAGGCGGATCCGGAGCAGCACGAAGAAACCGCGTCCGGGCGAACGACTTTCTATCCCTTAAGGTAGGGCCGTGTCAGCAGCGCGGTCAAGCGGAATCTGATGCGTTACGCGGACGGTACAGGGCGCTGACGGCGAAGGGTGAGGTAGTAAACCGGGATGCCGAGCAGAATCACTCCGAAAACCGCCAGGGTGGGCACCCGGCTCGAGCGGTCGATCACCGCGTTACCGAGCAGGAGGATCGTTCCTACTATGAATACGGCCGGAACCACCGGATACCCGGGAACCCGGAACGACGGCTTATACCAGGATTTCTTCCTCAGAATGAACACGGAAGCGACCGCCAGCGCGTAGAACGGAACGATCGCGGTCACGAACGCGTCGGCGAGCTGCTCGAACGTTCCCGCCAGTACGAAAATCACGCCCAGCACCGCTTCGAGAACGATTGCAACGCTTGGTGTTTCGAAGCGGCGGTGCATGATGCCGACCGGCTTGAAGAGCAGCCCGTCGCGCGCCAACGCGAAGAGGACCCGCGCTCCGGTCATCACCGACCCGTTGAGCGTCCCGAAAGTGGAAACCATTACCGCAATGGAAACAAAGACGACCCCAGCCGTGCCCATCAACTTCTCGGCGACATCCGCAGCGACGAGCTTCGAGCGCCGGATCTCCTCGACCGGCAGCACAGCGAGATAGGCGAGATTCGCCAGCAGATACAGCGCGATGATGATCAGGGTTCCGTAGATGAGCACGCGCGGGAGGTTCCTCTCCGGGTCCTTTACCTCACCGGCGACGAAGCTCACATCGGCCCATCCGTCGTAAACCCAGAGCACAGAGACGAGCGCCAGCCCAAACGGTGCGAGGGAGAAGCTTCCCGGCGGCATTGCCGGCGTGTAGTGACCGCCGGTCTGCGGCAGGCCGAGGGCGAACGCCAGGACGATGATGAGGAGCAGAGCACCGGTCTTGGCGACCGTCGTGATATTCTGCACCAGCGAGCCCCACCTCAGGCCCACGTAGTTGAAGCTGGCGGTAAGCAGAATCGCCGCGGCCGCGATGTAGTGGACATTGCTGTCCCAGGGCGCCACGCGCGGGTCGTTCCCCATCACGCGTACCGAATACTCCGCGAACGTGGTTGATATGGCGCCCAGCGCCGCGGCGCGGATGAGCGTGAGCTCGGCCCAGCCGAAGAGAAACGCGGGCAGGCGTCCCCACGCCTCGCGAATGAACACGTACACGCCGCCGGTTCTGGGCAGCGCGCCCGCCACTTCGGCGAGAGTCAGCGCGCCGCATAGCGCGAAGATCCCTCCCGTCACCCAGATTGCGGCAAGCGGGAGCGGCCCGGGAAGCTTGTCGGCGATTCCCGCCGGCGAGCGGAAGATGCCCGACCCGATCGTGGAGCCGACCAGAACCGCGATCGCGCTCCATAGACCGAGACGGCGCGGAAGCTCGCGGACTGCAGTCGCTGTCATGCGCGAACGCTAGTGCAAAGGTGCGCATGGCGCGAGTAGCTTTATCCTCGCGCGCACACCTGAGCGAACCGACAATCCCACGACGCACACGATGAGTCAGCCGCTGGCGGAGGCAATTTTCTGGATCGCGGCACTCGGCTGCGTGCTCGCCGAGCTCGCGATTCTTCGCTCGAGCTTCGCTGAGACCGGCGCGCATTCCTCGGCACTGGTGCCGGTGTCGCCCCGCCGCAGCGAGGTCGCGTGGACCATCCTCCCGGCGCTGGGGCTGGCTGTTCTGCTCGTGTTCACGTGGCGCGAAGTGAATGCGCGAGGGGCGCACGCCGAGACGCATCAGCCGGCGAGCCCCACCTCCCCCAGCCACGTGCACGACGCCCCCGCTCCATGAGGGCTCTGCGCCGCACCGCTATTGTCGCTCTGGTGCTCGCCTTCCTGCAGATCGTGCTGGGAGCGGTGGTTCGTATTACCGGCTCCGGAATGGGGTGCGGTGACCACTGGCCGGACTGCTACGGCTCGTACACGCCAGCGCATTCCGGCAGCGGGTTACTGATCGAGATCTCCCACCGCTATGGGGCGGTTGCACTGCTGATCGCGACGACGCTCCTTGCCATTATGGCCGTCAGACAGGCGCGGCGTGCGACCGGCGGCAACGAGGCGGGCGCGGTTCGCAAGCCCGCTCTCGTGGCGGCGGGACTTGTAATCGTCGCTGCCCTCTTCGGGATGCTGACCGTCAAGTACTCGCTGCACCCGCTCGTCGTCGTCGCGCATCTTGCCATCGCAATGCTGCTGGTCGCTTTCCTCGTCGTCGCCGCGGTACGCGCCGGTGCCTTCGGCGGGGGGCTCGCCGGTCCTGAGACCGCGCGATCGTTTCGTGCCGCGCGCGTCGCCGTCGCGCTCACGTTTCTCGTGCTCGTGCTCGGCGCGCTTACCGCGAACATTCCCGGCGCGTCAGCGACCTGCCAGGGGTTCCCCTGGTGCAGAGGAGCGACCGGGAGCGGAACTCCCTACTCGGTGCACATCACTCACCGAATCGTTGCGTTCCTGCTCCTCGGACACCTGATCGGGGCCGCGTTCGCGGCGAGAAAGCGGGGTGAGCCGGCACCAGTGAGACGCGCGGCGTGGATCGCCGTCGGCGCCATCGTGGCGCAGGTATTCGTCGCTGCCGCGATGGTCGAGATGCACCTGCCGGCGGCGCTGAGATCCCTTCACCAGGCGACCGGCACGGTGGTCTGGATTGCTGTCGTCGCGCTGATGGCGCTGTCGGCAAGGCGGCAAGGCGGCGTTGATCCCACCGAGATCGTGCGCGAGTCTCCGTCTCGCGCCGAGTTCGCCACGCCCGAAGGAATCAGCACCTGACCGACGCCACAGCCGTCGCGCGCGCGCACCCGTCGCTGGTGAGGGACATGGTGATGCTCACGAAGCCGCGCATCATCTCACTTCTCCTCGTCACCACCGTCGCGCCGATGTTCGTCGCGGGGAATCCCGGCTGGCTGCTCGTGCTCGTGGTGCTGGTGGGCGGATACCTCATGGCAGGCGGAGCGAACGCGGTGAACATGTACATGGACCGCGACATCGACCAGCGCATGTCGCGGACGAAGCTCCGCCCGATTCCGAGCGGCAGAATGGGCGCCGAGGCGGTGCTCGCGTTCGGCGTCGCGCTCGCGACCGCGGCGACTTTCATCCTCGCCCGGTTCACCAACGTCCTGACCGCCGCTCTGGCTCTCGCCGGGTTCTACTTCTACGTGTTCGTTTACACGCGCTGGCTCAAGCGCACGACGCCGCAGAACATCGTCATCGGCGGCGCCGCCGGCGCTTTCCCTCCGCTCGTCGGGTGGGCGGCGATGACGGGCGCGATCGATCTCACCTCTGTCTACCTCTTCCTGATCGTGTTCTACTGGACGCCACCCCACTTCTGGGCGCTGGCGCTGCTCAAGCAGGTCGATTACGGCAAGGCCGGCATCCCGATGGCTCCGCTCGTCTGGGGCGAGCGCGAGACGATGCGGCAGATGTTGTGGTACAACATCATCCTGATTGCGCTCACCCTGCTGCCTGTCGCGTTCGGCGCATTCGGCCTCATCTACCTTGCCGCTGCGCTGGTGCTGGGCCTGATCCTCCTTGGCGGCGTGGTTCGCGTCGTTCGCGCCGCGGAGTGGACGGCGCCGGCGTGGTGGGTATACAAATTCTCCCTGTTGTACCTCGCGCTCCTCTTTCTCGCGATGGTCATCGATCGCAAGGTTCTCGGCTGATGGCTGCCCGCGAGCCACGGCTCGTATCGCCGCGGGCGCTCGGCCAACTGCTGCCGCGAATCAGGCCGCACGCCGGCCGTCTGGCCGTGGCGCTCGTCTGCCTCGTCGCCAGCACATCCATCGCGCTCGCCTTTCCGCAGATCGTCCGGCACCTCCTCGATGCGGCGTTCATCTCCGCGGACGGAGCGCTGCTCAATCGCATCGCGCTCTGGCTGCTCGGACTTTTCGCGATCCAGGCGGTGCTGAGCTTCGTCCAGGTCTACCTCCTTACCGCCACGTCAGAGCGGGTGATCGCCAACCTGCGTGAAGATCTTTTCTCGCACCTCATCTACCTGTCACCCGGGTTCTTCACCGAGCGCCGCACTGGAGAGCTGACAAGCCGCCTCTCGTCGGACACGACGGTCCTCCAGACCGTGCTAAGCTACAACCTCAGCGAGTTCGCGCGCCAAAGCCTCTTCCTCGTCGGTGGAATCGTACTGCTGACGCTGACGCACCCGCGTCTCACCGCAACCACTCTTGCGGTCGTGCCGGTGGTAGTCGGCGCCGCATTCGTGTTCGGGCGGGCGCTCCGCCGCGCCAGCACGGGCGTGCAGGATCGCATCGCCGAGGCAACCGGGACTGCGGACGAAGCGTTCTCGCAGATACGGACGGTGCAGAGCTTTACCCGCGAAGGCGAGGAGACGCGGCGCTACGGCGAGCACCTCGGTGACGTAATCGATGCCGCACTGCGCCGGGCGCGTATCAGGGGGATGTTTTTCGGCATCCTGACTTTCTGCGCCTTCGGCGGAGTGGCGGCCGTGCTCTGGCAGGGCGGGAGGCTCGTTCTCGAGGGAGCGCTTACGGCGGGTGCGCTCGTGTCGTTCCTGCTCTACGCGCTGTACGTCGCTGGCGCGGTCGGCTCGCTGGCGTCGCTTTTCGGCGCTTACCAGGAAGCGGTGGGTGCGGCGCGTCGCGTTTTCGACCTGCTCGAGTCGGAGTCGTCGGTCGTTGATCCTGCGGATCCGCGTGTGCTTCCCCGCCCACTCCGTGGCGAAGTCGAGCTGCGCGACGTCACCTTCCGCTACGGCGATCACCTGCCCGACGTCCTGCACGGCGTCTCGCTGCGGATCGCGGCAGGAGAAGTTGTCGCCCTCGTCGGTCCGAGCGGCGCCGGAAAAACGACGATCGCCTCGCTGCTGCCGCGGTTCTGGGACGTGACCAGCGGCACGATTACGTTCGACGGCGTCGACGTCAGACAGCTCTCGCTATCCGATCTCCGTGGCGCGATCGGCATCGTTCCGCAGGAGCCGACGCTCTTCAGCGGCACCATCAAGGAGAACATCGCCTACGCCTGCATCGGGGCCGATGGATCGCGCCCCCCTGACGACGAGATCCGCGCTGCCGCGATGGCGGCCCACGCGCTGGAATTCATCGACCGGCTGCCGGACGGATTCAACACGCGCGTCGGCGAGCGCGGCGTCAAGCTCTCAGGAGGCCAGCGGCAGCGTCTCGCGATTGCGCGTGTTTTCCTCAAGAATCCGGCGCTGGTGATCCTCGACGAAGCGACATCCAGCCTCGACAGCGAGAGCGAGCGGCTGGTGGAAGAAGCGATGGAAGACCTGCTGCGCGCGCGCTCGACGCTCATCATCGCGCACCGGCTGAGCACGGTTCTCCGCGCCGACCGCGTGGT
>JACCRL010000277.1 GCA_013813605.1 Gemmatimonadaceae bacterium | reverse complement strand
CATTCCGGGTCTCTCGGTGAGCAACCGCAACAACCCGTCCCAGGATCCGCGCATCTCGATACGCGGTTTCGGCTCACGCTCCGCTTTCGGGGTGCGCGGCATTCGCGTGCTGCGCGACGGCATCCCGCTCACTCTTCCGGACGGTCAGACTCCAATCGATTACCTGGATCTTGAATCAGTCGGACGCGTCGAAGTGCTGCGCGGCAGCGCGTCTTCGCTCTACGGAAATGCCGCCGGCGGGGTGATTGATATTCGATCCACTGATCCGTCGCCGGGAACGCTCCGCGGTGAGCTGCGCGCGTCCACCGGCAGCTTCGGCACGAGCAGGCTGTTCGGCAAGGTGAGCGGTGGTACGCGCGCGGCACGGTATCAGGCAAGCATCGCACGCACGACGGCCGACGGATTCCGCGACTACTCCGAACAGCGCCAGACCAACGCATTCGCGCGGGCGTCACTCCAGCGAGGCGATGCGGCATTTGCGCTTACGTTGCTGGGGATGGAGCTGCCGGTAGCGCAGAACCCTGGATCACTCACGAGATCGCAGCTGTTTGAACGGCCCGAGATGGCCGACCCGCTCGCAGTCAGGAAGCAGGCGAGAAAGGCGGTCCGGCAATCGCAGGCCGGCTTCACGTTCAGCGAGACAAGCAAGCGGGGCGAATTGGAGGGATCGTTCCACGGTGGCATCCGCTCGCTCGACAATCCTCTCTCCTTCGGCATCGTTGACGTCGACCGTATTTCGTGGGGCGCCGGCTACCGCGCGACGATCTTTCATTCTCTGCTCGGCGCGGGCCAGCGGTTCACCGCCGGAAGCGAGATTCAGAAGCAGAACGATCGGCGGGTCAACTTCGCCAACTGCAACGACGCTCCGGCGTCGCTTCCCACCGCTTCCTGTCCAACGACCCTCCCTGAGCGCGGTACGACCACGCTGAATCAGCGCGAGCTCGTCACGTCTTCCGGATCTTACATTCGCAACGAAGCGCCAATCGGCTCCCGGGTGCTGCTGAGTGGGGGAGTTCGCGCCGACGAAGTACGCTTCGACGTGCGCGACCGGCTGGTTACCGGCACGAACCCCGATGACTCCGGTGTTCGCACTCTGTACGCGGTAAATCCCGCCTTTGGAATCGTTGCAAGGCTCTCGCGATCGCATAGCCTCTACGCCAACGTTTCACGCGCCTTCGAGACGCCGACCGCAACCGAGCTTGGCAACCAGCCCGACGGCTCGGCGGGGCTGAACCGGTTGCTCGAGCCTCAGCGCTCTACGTCATACGAAGCGGGACTCAAGGGCGTCAGTCGTCGCGGAATTCAGTACAACCTCGCCCTGTATCGCACGCGTGTATCGGACGAGCTGATTCCATTCGAGATACCCGCCAGCGGCGGAAGACGATATTTCCGGAACGCCGGCAGCACGAAGCGCGTTGGCGCGGAGGCGGCCGGTTCCGCCGTGATTGGCGGAGTCGAAACGGGCATTGCCTATACCATTTCCAATTTTCGTTTCCGCGAGTATGTCGTCGGCGCCGAGAGCTACGCCGGAAAACGCATCCCCGGCGTCGCGCCCCGGGTCATGCAGGCGAGCGCCCACTGGAAGTTTCGGAATATCGACTTCGTCGCCGAGGGGTTGGCGAGCGGGCGCGTTGAGGTCAACGACGCCAATTCAGAGTCCGCGCCCGGCTTTGCGCTTCTCAACGCCCGTCTTTCCAGAAACCTGATTGTCTCAGGGGCAAGGTTCCGATTCACCGCCGGTGTGCAGAATGCGTTCGACCGAGTCCACGCTTCATCGGTGAGCGTGAATGCGGCGGGCGGCAAGTACTACGAGCCGGGAACGCGGCGAGCGCTCTTCGTTTCAATTGGATTGGACGCCGCGCGCGCAGTCAGAGGAAGCGCGGCGCCAGGTAGATGATCGGGTAGAACGCGAGCCACGAGCACACCATCAGGTACCAGTAGCGGGCATTCGCCGCCACCTCACCGAAGTGCGTTTCGTCCACCGGGCCCTTGAGCATCTGCATGGAGATCGCGACGGTGGACGAAGTCGCGCCGGTGATATGGGCAAGGTGGACCGCCAGCATCGCGAGGCCGACGGACGCGAGCCCCCCCGTCTCATGCCGTGCACGGAGACTGCCCAGCTCGAAGACCCGGAAAACCGCGAAAGTGACGCCGAGGATCGCGCAGAGGGAAAGCCATGCGCCGATCGCGCGGGCACTGCCCGCGTGGCGCGCGATCGTAGCTGCATACCACATCGGCAGCAGGCTCACGAGCATTAGCATCAGGTTCGCCGCCGGGATACGCAGGTCGGGCAGCGCCGTCATGCCCTCGGTGGGCTGCTTCCATCGCAGGTAGAGGTACAGAAGACCCAGCGCCGCCAGTGCAATCGCTTCAGCAGTGACGAGAAAGCGATTTCCCCACCAGCGAGGCGTCTGGCGCGCGAAGACATAACGCAGCGCGCTCCATTCGGGATTGGCCATTGCCCACAATCATGGCTCTCCGCTGGGAGCTTCGCAAAGCGCGCAGGTCGCTTTGCGGTCCAATTCGCGAAGCGACCCGTTGCTACTCTTACTGCTTTCTCAGCTCGATGCCGCCGTTGACGGTACTGGCGCGAATGTGCCGCACGCCGCCGCTCCCGATCGTGCCTGATGCGTGACGCGGTCCGAACCGTCCCGTGATCGTCATCGGAAAATCGCTGTCGATGCTTCCGTGCACGGTGTCGAACCTGAAATTCGCATCGAAGCTCGCCGGCACGATCACGGTCACCGACCCGTTGACGGTCTTGAAGCTCATGTCGTCGGTGGTGGAGAGGGCGTTCATCTTCGCCTCGACGTTTCCGTTTACCGTTGAAGCGCTCACCGGTCCCGACGCCGTGTTGACATCGACGGTGCCGTTGACTGAGCTGGCCTTGACGCGGCCACTCGCGTTTCTCACCTCGACACCGCCGTTCACGGTGTTGGCGCGCACTTCGGCGCCGACGTCTCTCACCGAAACCCCGCCATTCACCGAGTTCGCCCCGACCCTTACATTCTTCGGCACCCGCACGGTGAAGCGCACGTTAGAATGGGTTTCGTTGTTCCCGTTGTTCCTGAACGTCTCGTACCCGCCGTCCTCGCAACGCGCGCGCCTGTTCCAGATAGCGCAGATGGTGACGTTGCCGCCCACCTGCACGACCTCGAAATGGATCTCGTCCATGTGGCTCTCGTTCCTGGCCTTCTTCACGGCCACCACGTGAACCATGTTGTCGGTGCTGGGGAGGAAATCGACCGAGCCGTTGACGTTGTAGATATGCATCCAGCGGCCCGCCTCGACGCGGCCGTCCCATCTCCAGGTATCGGTGTTTCTGCCCAGCTCCTGGGCCGGCTGCTGCGCCGCAGCGGACGCGCTGACAGTGACGGCCGCGAACAGGGCCAGGACGATTGATCTATGCATGCTCAGTCTCTCCGAGTGGGTGAGTCAGTACTGGTGTCGTTGATGATGATGCGGCCGCTGAAGGTCTGGGCGGACACGCGCGCCTTGCCGTCGCCGATGGTGAATTCGAACCGGCCCTTGTTCCGCTTCCGTTCGCCGGGCTGCATTGTAATCGCGAAGTCGCTGTCGACGTCGCCGCTGAAAGTCTCGACCTCAAACTGCGCGCCGGCGCCGCGCGGCAGGTTCAGGCGCAGCGAGCCGGAGTGCGACTCGAAGTCATACTTGCCCGCCGGGTCGATGTTGCCCGTATAGATGATGTCGCCGCTCACGCTCTCGGTGCGCACGTACCTGGTCTGAATGCCGAGCAGCCGCACCGTACCGCTGACCGTGCTGGCCTCAACGTTGCCACTGATGCCCTCGGCGCGCACGTCACCACTCACGCTCTCCGCGCTCAGGTTCCCCGTCACCTGCGAGACGTGGACGGACCCAGACACCGACTCGAGGCTCACGTCGCGAACCGCTCCCGTGACCGATACGTCGCCGCTCACGCTGCCCGCCTCGATCTCGCCCTGCACTCCGCTGGCAATGATGTCGCCGGACACTGCTTCGAGAATGAGGCGCGTGCCGCGCGGCACGAAAACATCGAACCTCGCATCGCCGAGGCTGCCATGTCTGCGGCGGCTTCCGTCACGATTATCGACGCCGAGCGTCACGCGCGAAGGGTTGGCGTTGAACTTGAGCGAGCCTTCGTCGATTGACGCGGTGACCTTCACATCCTTGCGGTCCCAACCCGTGACGCGAATGCGCCCCGAGACCAGCGAAAGGTCGACCGATCCCTGCCGCTCGATGGACACCGTCGTATCTATCTGCAGACGGTCGCGCTGAAGACGGTCGCGCTGAAGACGGTCGCGATTCTGCGCCATCAGGGCGAGCGGTAGCGCCGTAACCAGCGCGGCCGCCGCGACAACATGTATGAGCTTCATTCTCATGTGTGTGTCAGGTGCTCGCCGGCAGCAATGCCGCCGTGCGGAGGAGCTCGACCTTCTTGTCGAGCACCCGTGTCAACTGGTCGCTGAGCGAGCCGCTCGCCGGGTCGCGCGCAAGCGCGGCCCGGCTCTGCTCGATCGCAGCATCGATCACTCTCAGATTCCGCTCGATGATTGTCACGGTGGACGAGTCGAGCTGCGCCTTCCTGCTGCGCACGATCCGCTGCAGCATCTCGATCTCTCGGCCATAGACGACATCCGTCTGGGCATCGCGAACCTGGGAAGTTTCGGAGGCGAAGCTTGCAACGCCCCCGCCCTTGGGGGCTGCGCGTACCGCCGGCGACGTCTCAATGCCAGCAGCGCTCGGCCTGACGACGGAAGCAGCAGGTCTTCCACTCCGCGGGTCGCTGCTCTCACCGGCACGTGGCTCGGTGAACCCTTCGACTGCGCCAGCGATCGTGCTCTCTGCTACGGGCAGAACAACGGCGGGCGCCGGCTGAGCAGTCCCCGCAGCAATACGAACTGGAGTGAGCGTTCTGGCGGTCAGAAAATAGGTGACACCCGCGGTGCTCATCATGAGTGCGGCCGCGGCGATTCCCATCCAGGCCGTTCTGACGCGGCGGGGCGGCGCCGTGCGCGGTGCGGCCTGGCCAGCGCCGAGCGGAATCACCGGCGCCGCAATGCGGGCATCGATTCCCTTCCACAGGTCGCGCGACGGCACCAGCTCGGGCAGCATCCGTGCTTCGGCGGTGATCTTCCCCAGGTCGCGGACGAGCGCCGAGCAGCGGAGGCACGACGAAATGTGCGCCTCTGCCGACTGGCGGAGCACAGGCTCCATCGTCCGCTCGAGATAATCCGGCAGGACCGCGTCGATCGCGTCGCAGCTCATGTTTTCGGTCATCGTTCCAGCGTCCCTCTCAGAAGAAGTCTGGCGCGGTGCAGCTGCGCCTTGCTTCCGCCCGAAGTGATCCCGCACATCTCCGCGATCTCCTCGTGCCTGTAACCTTCCACGTCATGCAGCACGAAAATCTTTCGTGCGCCGGGCGGCAGCTTCGAAATCGCCTCCGCCAGATCCATCCTCTCTATGTGCATCGGAGCCCGCGCTGTCTCCGGGCGGCGCTCGTCCTCGACATCTCCCTCATCAGTACGCGCGGCGTTCCGGCCCTCGATCTTCCTCGCGTTAAGCACCACATTCACCGCCAGCCTGTGAAGCCAGGTGGAGAAAGCACTCTCGCCCCGAAACTGCGGCAGCTTCTCCCACGTCCTCACGAACACGTCCTGCGTCAGCTCCTCACCCATCGTGCGGCTGCCCGACATCCTCGTGCAGAGCGAGAATACCCTGTTTACGTGCGCTCGGTACAGCCGCTCGAACGCCAGGCGGTCTCCGCCCGCGGCGAGCGCCACATCCGACGAGTCATTCACCGTTACGGGTATCGCCTGAAGTAGTGCTGCCGCCATTGGGATGTTGTCGTCGCCTTGTTGCAAGATTGGATAGCCGGCGGAGCTCGAAAGTTTGAATGCCACCCGTGAATCGCTAACGTCTGGCCGAGCCAATGGAACCTGCTTCCTGACTCAGGGATGTGACAGCGGCGGGGTGCCGTTGGTTTGAAGCAGGCTGGCGATGGCTTTTTCCCGCTCGCCAAGGGCCTCCAGGCTGTCTGCGACGAGGGTCACATGACCCACCTTTCGGCGCTCCGTGGGAGCCTTGCCGTAGAGATGGAGGTGGGCACCCTGGACGCTCAGACACTCCGCCAGCGGAGGCGTCATCCCGATCACGTTGAGCATCACGACCTCACCCTTCATCGCCGTCGGGCCCAGCGGGAGGCCTGTGATGGCGCGCAGATGGTTCTGGAACTGGCTGGTCTCCGATCCCTCGATAGTCCAGTGACCGGAGTTGTGGACCCGGGGCGCCATCTCATTGGCAAGCAGTGCACCTCCTGCCTGGAAGAGCTCGAGCGCGAGCACGCCAACGTAATGGAGCTCCTTCAGGATCCTGCGGTTGTATTCCATCGCCAGAACCGCCAGCGCCGCCGGCAGTTTGGGTGCGGGCGCGACCGTGCGGCGCAGGATGCCCTCATGATGATGATTCTCGCTGACAGGATAGTGGACCTCGTTGCCACTCTGGTCGCGCGCTCCGATGGCCGACACCTCGCGCTCGAAGGTCACGAACTTCTCGAGTATGAGCGGCACGCCGCCGAGCGTGGCCCAGGCGCCGTCCACATCTGCCGCGCCGCGCAGCACCACCTGTCCCTTGCCGTCGTAACCGAAACGGCGCGTCTTGAGCACGCACGGGAAGCCGACCTCACGCTCGGCTTTCGATAGATCATCGCGCGAATTAATTGCCGCGAACGGCGGCACCGGAATGCCGAGCTTCTGGAACAGCTGCTTCTCGAGCAGGCGGTCCTGCGCGACGGCGAGCGCTTCGACCGGCGGGTAAACCGGCACCCTCGCCGCAACAAACTCGACGGCGGCGAGCGGAATGCTCTCGAATTCATACGTGACCACGTCTACATCTTTGAGAAACCGCGTCAGCGCTGTTTCATCGTCGTAGCGAGCCGCGACCAGCTCGCCGATCTGCCCAACGGGCG